>NZ_JAKFZM010000065.1:0-19162 GCF_021654205.1 Leisingera sp. MMG026
TCTCAATTCCGGAAGTCAACGAGCTACAAAATTTGTTACCGATGTTGAAGTCGGGCGATACCCCTATCGAGATAGTCAGGTGTGTTTGCCACATACAATTGGCGGCACCCTAGCTTTTCGGCACATCATACACGCAGAATGTCAGCTCCCCATAAATCGACCCTCAATGCTCGCGTCCGCTGCGAACTTCTGCTTCCTGCCCTTGTAGCTGAACTGTAGACCTCACCGGCATTTTTGTAGGGCCAATGGGATTTGGACAAGCCAAACGCCCCTGGCCGTCAGGGTGAGGGCGCTGCCCTCCCCCTCGGGCAACCCTTTTAGACAGGCCGTGTCCTCGCTTTCAGCTGCGGGCCGCACCTACCTGTCGAAAAGCATTGCCTCGCCCCCACCCGCGTTCGCCACGTGGCAGATCAGCAGGAGCAGTCGCCTTCGGCGTCTGGCCTGCAAATCAGCCCTGATTATCCGGAAGGACAGTCAGATCGATCACAACAGGAGACATGCGCGGAAATGCTCGAGCCTCAAGAATGGAAAGGTTTTGCCATTTAGGATCCGCTAAGCCTCTGATTTTAAGCCAGTGGAAAACTCGTGATCGCACCAGTATTTCCTTTTGCGACTCATAGACTTGCCATCCGCAGAAGCGGATTTTTCCGGCCAGCGCCGTTCAAACTTGGTCAGGAGCATATTTTGCAATGCTGAGTGCCAAGCGCGAGCGACAGCTCAGCGCAGACAGCGACGTTTGCAAAGTCTTGGGGTCTGCAAGCCGGGCGGCGATCCCATGCTGCACGAGCAATGAAAGGAGCAGACCTTCGCCGCAGGTGCAGCCACCAACCATCATTGAACGGAAGGGATGCGGGACTTTTCAGGCTTTCGCTCCGAGTTCTCAAATGACTGCTATTTGCACATTGCGTCCGAGATGGAACGTGTCTTCTGCGGAAGGCGACCGTCGCAGATGACAGGTCGTCGATGTCTCGGTCAGATAACGCTCAGCTTAATTTTACTTCAGTGGCGTCAGGTGACTTCGAACAACGCTGCGGCCCCCATGCCTCCGCCGACACACATGGACGTAACCACGTATTTTTCGCCACGACGCTTGCCCTCAAGCAAAGCATGCCCGACTTGTCTCGCGCCTGTCATGCCGTAGGGGTGGCCAATCGATATAGCACCGCCGTTCACGTTGTAGAGCTCGGGATCAATGCCAAGATGGTCGCGGCAATAGAGCGCCTGGCAAGCGAATGCCTCGTTCAACTCCCAAAGCCCGATGTCATCGATACCGAGACCTGCATTCTTTAGCAATTTCGGTATGGCATGGATTGGGCCGATCCCCATCTCTTCCGGTGCATTGCCTGCGACTGCCATGCCGCGATAGATGCCAAGGGGTGTAAGGCCATGCTGGTCAGCAATTTTCCGTTCCTTCAGGACACAGGCCGAGGCCCCGTCGGAAAGCTGGCTTGCATTGCCGGCTGTGATGACGCCCCTTTCCAAAACAGGATTCAATTGGCCAAGTGTTTCGGCTGTCGTGCCTGGCCGGTTGCCTTCATCCTTGGACAAAGTCACCTCTTCCAGGGTCTCCTCCCCGGTTTCGCGGTTCCTGACCCGCTTGGTGGCGGTGATCGGGACAATCTCGTCGTCAAAGGCGCCAGCGGCTTGTGCCCGTGCAGTCCGCTTTTGCGAAAGTGCTGCGTATTCATCCTGAGCGTCGCGGCTTATCCCATATACCCGGGCCACATTCTCAGCCGTCATCAGCATCGGCATATAGGCATGTTCGCACTGGGCGGTAACGCTTGGGTCCTTCTCATCACCTGCCCACTTCAGATAGGCATTCTGCACCGCGGAAATATTCTCCTGCCCGCCTGCAACCGCAACGTTCTGCCGATCCACGATGATCTGTTTTGCGGCCGTCGCAATGGCCATTAATCCCGATGAACATTGCCTGTCTATCGTCTGACCTGACACAGTGACAGGAAGTCCAGCCGCCAGCGCGGATAAGCGGCCGACATTCAGCCCTCCTGTTCCGGCAGTCAGGACCGATCCGATCACAACATCTTCGATCAATCCGGGGTCCACTCCTGCACGTTCAACCGCGTGCTGAATGGCGTGCCCCATCATGGTTGGGGATTTGATGTTGTTCAGCGCACCCTTGAAGGCAACCCCAATAGGGGTTCGTGCGGTAGAGACGATAACGGCTTCTCTCATGATGTTCCCTTTTTGGCCTCAAAGTGCTCTGCAAGTGTCACGCCCGTGTTTGCGAGTTCCTCCAGCAAAGGCGCGGGTGTGAACCACATCTCGCCATAGGCGCCCAGCGATTGCCGGTAGTGGTTCATGCGGTCCAGAATGCGGGGCAATCCGACTTCATCGGCATAGTGCATTGGGCCGCCGCGCCAGTCGGGAAAGCCATAGCCGTTGACCCAGATCAGGTCGCAGTCCCCAGGGCGCGTTGCCATGCCTTCTTCAAGGATCAGAAAGCCCTCGTTGATCAAGGGATACAGACACCGCTCAAGGATTTCCTGATCGTCGATTTGTCGGTGCGCTACACCATGCCGTGTAGCCAGTTCTTCGCTGATTTGAACAACCTCGGGATCTTCAACCCGTGTCCGGCCCTCGTAGATATAGCTGCCTCGCCCGGTCTGCTGACCCAGTCGTCCCAATTCAAAAAGCCTGTCCTGGACTGCCTGGTATGCCGGATCATGCGGGATTTCACTTCGCCGCTCCTGACGCACGCGGGCGCCCACATCGATCCCAACCAGATCTGCCACCGCATGAATGCCCATGGCCATGCCGAAACTTTCGAGGACGTCATCTACCTGTTTCGGCGCCGCCCCCTCAAGCAGCAGCCGGGACCCTTCGCGGAAGTATGGCTCCAGCATCCGGTTCCCGACAAAGCCGTAGCATACGCCCACCGTGACAGGGAGCTTTCGGATCTTCTTTGCGACTGTGATTGCCGTCGCAATGACATCGGGTGCGGTCTTGGCGCCGCGCACCACCTCCAGCAAGCGCATGACATTGGCCGGGCTGAAGAAATGGAGACCAATCACATCCTCCGGACGGGACGTGACCGCGGCTATTTCATCAAGATCCAACGTCGATGTGTTTGAGGCCAGTATCGCGCCTGGCTTTGCGTGCCGGTCCAACGCTTCGAAAATCTGGCGTTTGACATTCATGCTTTCAAACGCTGCTTCGATGATCAGGTCGGCATCTGCGAGGTCTGCATAGCTGAGCGTCCCTGTGGCGTTGGATGCAATAGCCTCTGCCTGATCGGGACTGAACCGTCCCTTGTCAGCTGCACGCTGGAAGTGCTTTGAAACCTGATCCAGCCCCTGTTCCAGCCCCTGTTCCAGCGCCCCTTGTGTAGTTTCCAAAAATGTGACCGGATACCCCGCCTGAAGAAAGGCGATGCCGCGCCCCATTGTTCCCGCGCCGATCACGGCGACCGATGCAATGTCACGTGGCCGCTGCCCGCGTGAAACGCCGGGAACCTTGGTGCATTCACGCTCTGCAAAGAACAGATGGCGGCCGCGCGCGATTGAGGTGTGTCGAGCAATTCGGCAAATCCTGCCTTTTCCTGTGCAAGCCCCTGGGCCAGAGGCAATTCGCAGGCGGCCTGAAGCGATTTTAGGCATCGTTCAGGGGCGACAAGGTTTTTGGACCTTGGCGCGATCTCGGTCCGGAAACCCGCGAGAAAACCCTTCGGATCAGGGTGTGCGACTGTCATATCCACGCCACTGCGCTTCGGATCCCCCTCACGCACAATCCTGGTGGCGAACTCTATAGCATGTGCGCGAAAATCCTGGCCGTTCTCGAAAAGTGCGTCGACCAGCCCGCTGGGCAGAGCAAAATCGCCTTTCACAGGGTCACCGGAAAGGATCATCCGTGTCGCCACTTCCAGCCCGGCAATCCGTGGCAATCGTTGGGTCCCGCCTGCACCGGGCAGCAGCCCCAGTTTGATTTCGGGCAGGCCCATCAATGCCTCCGGCGCGGCAACACGGTAGTCACAGGCAAGTGCGATCTCCAGTGCGCCACCCATCGAAGGGCCTGCAATAGCCGCGACAACAGGTTTCCTACTGGTTTCAATCGTTACGCACAGGTCTGGCAGATCCGGTTTGTCCCAGACTGCCCCTGTGCGGAACTCGGCGATGTCGGCGCCGCCGCAAAAAAGCGGCAGTGCCGAACATAAAACAATAGCTTTGACCTGCTCGTCAGCTTCCAACTCATGAACGGCCGAAGAGAGCGCTTGCCGCATCTTCAGGCCAAGTGCGTTCACTGGTGGGGCGTTCAGCTCGATGACTGCAACGCTGCCGCTGCGTTCTATAGAGAACATTTTGGGAAACCTCAGATGGACTTTTGGGCAAGACCTTGTTCGATCTCGGCCCAGTCGTCGAAGTGGATGACATTGCAGCGAGAACTCACGTTCTCAAGCCAGACAAAGACCGAGATGAACGGCTGATCATAGACCCGGGTGGCATGGGGCTCGCCCGCGGCGTTCCAGATAAGCGATCCAGCAGCATAGTCCTGCCATTCGCCGGATCTGAACCGCCAGCCGGATCTCTCGGACAGGTTCAGATAAAGCTCAGGCGCGTCGTGGTTATGGTCGCGGTACAACGTCCGCGGACCCAGCATGAAGATACCCAGGCTGAAGTCCGGGTGGTGATGCCCGCAGGCGTCGGCGCCAATCAGCAAGGAATGCAAGTTGCACTTAATATACCCCTCTCCCAGGTCGGCGCCGGGCGGATAGAACTGCGCGTTGTCCTCGCGCCAGACCAGGTCATCCTTAGCCGCAGACAGGCATTTTGCGATTTCAAGCAGTTTGGGCTCGGTGATGCCGGCGATGGCTTGAGTCAGCACCTGATCATGACGGGTTCCCTGGGGAGGGACATCACGCTGCCGCCTGCAGGAAAGATCCATGGCTGCAAGCTTGTCCAGCGTCAGATCAACACCGGGCGCATCGCTGCGGTGGGTCTCCAAATACGCGACAATGGCTCGGATGAGGGCCTGAATACGGTGCTGCTTATCTGTCATGATTTCACGTCCGCGCCTGTTTAAATCTCTTGCCGCAAGAGTTTCTTGTCGAGCTTGCCAACACTGGTCCTGGGAAGCCGATCGATAAAGAATATTCGGTCTGGCACCGCCCACTTCGACAGGTCCCCCATGTCAGCGCGCGACGGGAATTCTTCCAGGATGACTTGGCGCACCTGATCCGGTTCAGCATTCTTTGCAAGCTGAGCAACCAGCACCGGCCTTTCGCCCCACTTGGCATGTGGCAGGCCAATCGCGGCCACGTCTTCGACGCCGGCACAAGCGGAGGCTATGTTTTCCAATGCCAGTGACGAAATCCATTCGCCGCCGGTTTTGATCACATCCTTGAGCCGGTCAGTGATCTGCAACGATCCATTCTCACGGATGTAGCCAAGATCCCCGGTGTGCAGATATCCGCCAGCCCACAGTTCGTCAGAGGCTTGCTCATTACCGAAGTAACCCTGGGTCATCCGCGACCCTCAGTTTCACCAGATCACAGCCACGCAGCTTGCTGTCGATGGCCAGGTTGAACAGGGCAAGATCCCTGTGGTTCCGGGCGATCTCCAAACGGACGCGAATGGCCCAGACGTGTTTTGGCAGGAGCGGCCGCTTCTGACCGACAACGCGCCCCTTGTTCCAGGCTGGGCGGCACGCGCGAATGGCGGGTAAATTGGCAATGGGCATGATAGGCTCTCCGATCCGCCACGCCCTTCCACGACACCAACCCGACGTTGGTGCATAATTCCAACATGCTATTTCGGCAGCGCGGCGAATTGCGGTTAGGTCAACCGAGCGATGAAATGGGGAATTCTCGGGCCGAGAGCGAAGCTTCGAAGGTATTGCCCGTGCCTGGATGAACGTCCGCAATGGATGAATTGGCTGACAAGCCTCGCGCCTGCAGCATCCAGCACCGCGTGCCTCATTCGCATGTCCGCTCCAGGGCTGATCCGGGCCTTTTCCATACTCGTCTTGAACGCCCGTTCTTGGGTGGGCAAATCCCGAGCTTTCAGCTCGTGATCGGGCTCTATCCGGATACCGACTGCATCGGCATCCGGACGGAACCTGTGTAGCTCAAACTCCCTGCGGCCCGGGAGCGGCGGAATGCGTCTCGTTACGAGCCACTTTCCACCGCGGCCACAAGTCGTTTGAACTACACAGTTTCCGCCCCCGGGGGGGGTGACGATCCCTTTTGCAGGAGCAAGACTTGGCTGTTTTGCCGGGGCAACTGCGCCCTCAGCAAGAGACAGTGGCAATCCGCGCGGGGCGCGCGGATTGCATATCCCAGGAGTCGAGGCAGGGCATCGACGGGCTGCGCCCGCTCCCCCCTGCCCCGGCATTTTCCGTTTGATTGGTCCGCCTGCCATCCGGAAGACACGAGGTCTTCCGAAGTGAAAATCAGGAAGGCTTCGCCACTGGCGGAACAGGAGGCACGAGCGGGGATGCTGGAGACACGAAAAAGGAAAGGTTCTGTCGCAAATGGCAAAACTATGTGTCGCCCGACACAAGGGTTGTCAAACGTCAGACAAAACTGACCCGATGATGACTGTTTTTAAGGACAAATTGCCTGCACCTGCCAAGCATTTCCACCCCAATTGTCAAGCATTTCTGACCCAAGCCAAGCCGTTTTTCGCTGCAAACGCAGCCAAGGCGCCATCCTGTGTCCTCTTTGCGCAGGCAGCTGACGTTGCTGCTTCATGCAGTGGACGGCAGGTTCGAGCCCAAGGCAGCCATTGCCATTTCTCGCTGCGTGCGCTCGCAGCACCAAAATCGCCGCGATTGCATCATCTTCAGCGCCGCCATGCGGCGTGAAGCGCGGCCATTCGTTCGGGATGCAGCGAGGTTGTCAGCGGCAATCTACAGGTTGCGGGACAAAACCGACATTGACGATGCTTCAACGGACGGCTGCAACGCATGATGAGAGTTAACTGTCACTATTGACAATTATTGGCGCTACCCTTATTTGCTGTCACACTTGACAATTTAGGGAAACGCGATGCTCGCACGAAAGTTTATGATCAATTCTGCACTTGGTTTGTCTTGCGCTCTGAGCGCATCTGCCGTGTCGGCTGAAACTGGTGCGCTAACCGCAAGCGTTGAAGGCATTCGCAACTCGAATGGCGAACTGGTCGTTGCGGCCTTCGATGACGCAGCCGCGTTTGAAGCGATGAACGTCATGAACGCTGCGGCTTTGGCCATCGTTCCAGCAAATGAGGGTCGTGTGTCAGTGACATTCCATGATCTTCCTACCGGTTCATACGCAATTGCGGCCTTGCATGACGAGGATGGTGACGGCGATCTCGACCGCAAAGGAGAGGTTCCAACCGAAGGTTACATCTTTGCTTCTATGGGCCGAAGTGGTCTTCCACCAAAGTTTGGTGATGCCTTAACCGTCGCGGGACCGAATGCGTCCAGAACGCTGTCGCTACTGTACTGGAACTAAGATGGTTGGTCGTCCGTCAAACCGCGATGATCGCTATGAGCAGGTCATGCAAGCTCTCATTCACTGCGTGGCTCGCTATGGTGTAGAAGGCGCGTCGCTTGCACAGATTGCTGAGGAAGCGGGATTGAAGCGCCCGTTGGTGCGCCACCATCTTGGCAACCGTGAAGACATGATCGCCGCGTTGCAGGACTATGTTTTTCGCGGTTTTACTGAGCAGACTGAATCCATGATTGCCGCAGCGCCCCCGATCCATGGGTCCAAATGGCTTGTTGATATCCTGTTTTCGGAGGCCGGTACGTCGTCACCTGAATACGTTTTGGTTTTTGCGGCGCTGACGGCACGGGCCGCCGAGGACGCTGATCTCCAAGCTGAATGTCGAAGTGTTGTTCTCGATTTCGAAGACGCGGTTTCCACCATTCTACGATCTGATTTCCCTGGCGCTGACAATGACCAGTTGCAGGCAACAGCACATGGCATCGTAGCCGTCTATTTCAACGCAACATCACTAGCTTCATTGAGCATGTCTGTGGTGTGGCAAGCGCGCGCAAAAGCCACGGCTCAGATGCTTCTCAACACTTTGAAAGACGCGAAATGACCCGCTCTCGACTGCTGAACTACGCAACCTTCGTGATCCTGATGATCTCAACGGCCCTCGGCTTTCAAGCGCTCTGGGGGCTCATGTTTCTCTATTGGACGATCCCAAACTTCTACTCGGGCCATGCGTTTCTGCTGTCCGATGTGACCCGCGATGAAGACCCGATCCTGTTTTGGCTGATCCAGATTGCTTGGGTGGTCTTAGGCCTGTTGTTGGTCATTCTCGACTTCTTGCCGCAAATTACCTGAGGAGGTCCAGACATGAGACCCATGCTGCATCTTTTGCCCGTCGAAGCCTATACCTCGCAAGCCTGGTATGACCGCGAGATGCGCGACATCTTCTCAAAGACCTGGCGCTATGCCGGTTTCATGGAAGATGTGAGCGAACCGGGCCAGTACATCACCGTTCAAGCCGGTTTGAACAACATCTTCGTGGTGATGGGCCGGGATCGCCGTCTGCGCGCATTCCACAACATATGCCGTCATCGCGGCACACAACTGATCCGTGCAGTTGGTAAGACGCAAAAGGCTCTAACCTGCCCATACCATGACTGGACATACGATCTGGAAGGCAACCTGGTCTCTGTTCCGGAGGAAGAAGAGGAGTTCGGACAGGTGGACAAATCTTGCCTCGGCCTAAAGCCTGCCAAAGTGGATATCTGGAAGTCGATGATCTTCGTGCATCCCGATCCAGATGCGCCGTCAATTGCTGAATGGTTCGGACCCAATGAGCCGCATATCGGACCACATGTTCCTGAGGAGCTTGTCGAATACGAAGAGCTAAACACGAGCTATGAGATCAAGGCCAACTGGAAGGTTGTCGTTGAGAATTACATTGATGTCTATCACCTGAGTCATCTGCATTCGAACACGCTGCAGATGTATGACCACAAGGCGGCCAAATACCATTGGGAAGGCCCGCACTACATGTTCTGGGAACCACCAGTCGAAGCGTTTCTAAAAGATCAGGATAGCAAGCTGATCGCTCCGCGTGTGATCCCAAAAGACATGAATGGCGCTTGGGTGCCGATGCTGTTTCCCGGCATCGGGATTGGTGCGAGCGAAGATGGCTGGAACGTCTTCATCATCGAACCGCTTGGACCAGAACTAACCCGGGTTCACAATCGCGGCCGTGTCTCCAACAGCTCAGGCTGGGAGTTCACCAAACAGTCCATGAAGTCGTCGGTGTTTTGGACCAAGTTCGGCCTCAGCGGTAAGTACGAAGCCCATGACGCCATGAGTAAAGACGATCCCATGGTTGCAGGCGACTTCACCAGCGAAGACATCTATGCCTGCGAACAGCAGCAAAAGTCACTGCATTCCCCCTACTTCGAAACCGGCCCCGCAGCGGTCGGTGAAAGCCCTGTGATTGACCATCAGAAAGTGGTCCTTGAATGGCTGGGAGAGAAGGCATGACGCGCGACTTTTACCCGCTGACCGTGCTCGACACTCGCGAAGAAATCGGTGGCTTGGCCAAAACGGTCATGTTCGACGCGCCCGACAACTTGCGGGAAACCTTTTCGTGGCGACCCGGCCAACATCTGTCATTCAGATTCATCGTTGCGGGCGAAGAACAACGCCGTAGTTACTCAATCTCGTCGTCTCCCTTCACCGGTGATCCTCTAAGGATCACCGTGAAACGGGTCAAAGGAGGCATGGTCAGCAATCACATCAACGATAATGTGCAAAAGGGCGATGTGATTGATGTGATGCCCCCTTTTGGTGGGTTTTGCCTCGATCCCAAGCAGAGCGCACGCCGCACGCACTATTTCTTTGGTGCAGGTTCGGGCATCACGCCTCTCTACGCGATGCTTAGCTCCGTCATGGCAGCGGAACCTAATTCGTTTGCACACTTGGCCTATGGCAACAACAATGAAAAGGGCATCCTGCTTGAGGAGGAGTTGAACGGCGTTTGGACTGCCCATCCAGAAAGGATGTCTATTCACCATGTCTTCTCAAAGCCTGGTTGGTGGTCTAGCGCTGACTACTGGCGCAAGGGTATCGTTGACAAAGATGCCATCGAAGCTCTGATCGCAGAGAACCCGCCCTACGCCCAGGATGCCCAATACTATGTTTGTGGACCAGGCGGCATGAATAAGGCCGTGAAAACGGCGTTGATGTCGCTCGACGTGCCAGCAAGCCGTATCCACATGGAAAGCTATAGTGGGGCTGCCGAACTCGATACGAGCGTCGAAGGGGTCGCATCGTCAATGGAGATGACACTCGGCGGTGCCCAACATACCGTGAATATTTCCCAAGGTCAGACCATATTGGAAGCGGTCAAAGCCGCAGGATTCATACCGCCGTTCTCGTGCCAATCAGGGGTGTGCGGAGCATGCCGTGCCAAGTTGGTCTCTGGTGATGTTCACATGCGCGCTCGCATGGCGCTGGAAGACAAAGACATTGCAAACGGAGCGCTGCTAACCTGCCAGTCTTTGCCAACGACCAAGAAACTATCGGTCAGTTATGACTAAGACTTTCTCCAGTGAAGAAGCCGGAACGTTCTTTCTTGCCAGTATAGGCCTAACTCTTGTCACGTGGCGCATCAGCTTCACGCTCGGCGCCCATGGCGAGGTGTTTTACTCTGACTTCTTGTCGATCTGGTTTGTATCCCTTGCCGCACTCGGTGCGAGCTTCGTTGTTGGCAGAACTGCGGACGGAACGCGATATCTGACTTGGTGGGGTACACTGCTTCTCAGTTTGCCCACTGTCGCCATGACCTCCGCAATCTGGTCCTCCAATCCGGAGGCTCTGCCATACTTCTCTCTTCTTTTGCTTCCGGCAATTCCGTACACCGCATACATGCTGCTATCTGTCGCCGTGCCCGAGGCCGCTGAGCTTCACAGCAAGCAGCTCTTTCGATGCCTGGTCACCATAGTGGTCATCGTGAATGTCGTGAGCTTTGTGGTCGGGAAAAATAACTTTGCCTTCATGACCTGCGATGATTTTAGCATCGCAGGTGATCATTTGCCTGAGAACTGTTGGCGCGGCTAAGAGACGCCAGCCTCTCTAGATTTCACCATCAAAGCAGCTTGTATCGCCAAAGCTGACATTCAGGCTTGGCGCAGCATCGGTCGAAGTGGGCTCAGTGCCGCCCGAATGCCAACGCAGCAAGCACCGCGATAGGGACAGGACGGAACCGGCCATCAGCGAAAAGGGCTAAACCCTTGAACTTCAGTGGTCTCTTTCGCGGGGCGGTCGTTCGTGTTTAATGAGCCGACCTCGGGGCCGGAAGCGGCGAAATAGGGTGAAGAGCCCAACCAGTACTTTGGAATTTGCCGCTGCGCGCGAAAGCAGCGCTAATTTTACGGCGCGCGTATAATCGCAAACGCGGCATCGCGGCGTGAAAACCGGCCATTGATCCTAGTCGCAGCAAGTTTAATTCAACCGAATGATTGAACTGCTTATTTTGATATCGTCAGCTGCGTTGCCTCATACGTTGGCAGGTTTCGATTGACGGCCGGCAGCAGAGCAAGTCGAATTGTGCGGCGCTGCGCCGTGCTGACTGAAAGCCGGTTTAGTTCTGTATCTTGGCGGAATATCTGTTTTGCTTTGCGGTT
The DNA here is from genome assembly GCF_021654205.1 of Leisingera sp. MMG026. Taxonomy (NCBI): domain Bacteria; kingdom Pseudomonadati; phylum Pseudomonadota; class Alphaproteobacteria; order Rhodobacterales; family Roseobacteraceae; genus Leisingera; species Leisingera sp. MMG026. The sequence continues at coordinate 11,605 of NZ_JAKFZM010000065.1, forward strand.
CACTGCGTCGCGAGATCACTTTGAGAATTGACTGCAAGCCGGACGATTGGGAAATCCCTGCATTCCTGCATCGCGCTGGCCTCGCAGACTTGTTGGAGCGCATTGGCGGCTTGAACAGCGAGGGTTGAAACAATCTGAAATACACTGAACAAGCGCGTCTTCTACTGTCCTGTATACTTAGGTCTCGCCCGACACTGACCTTCATTGACGCGGATGAGGTCGGTCTTCTTTGGGATGTCCTGAAGCCAATGATCGACCACTACGTCGAGTCGGGTACCGCCGTGTTGGTCTTTACGTCTGAGCGCGGGGTGAAAATGAGATATGGCTGCCAAATCCGGCGTTCTGCGTTCCCTCAGCCGACGTGTTCAGTCTCGGTATCGGTTCCATCAGTCTGAGGATGAATCCTTCTGGCTATGACATCCAAGTTTTTGCGATGTTTTCGCAAGGCGCGAAACCATCAAGTGTCTTGAGGCGGCGCGAGACGTTGTTCAGTGTGTTCCTCCGATACGCAACCATTTCGCCGCATCAGGCTCGGTTTTTTCGAACATCAAGTGCGATTTCATCTTCTCGTCCTTGCACATTTTGTCTTGCTCAAACAGGACGTCTGGACTGAACCGTTTCCGGCCGCATCAGATGTTATTGGCGGGGGCAACCAAGTTTCAAAACCTAAGCCGACCCCTCGCTGTCGACCTACAAAAACCCGCCGTAGATATCGACTTCGGCGATATGCAGGATTTCATTTTCCAGCGATACGCGCATCTGGTCACCGATGATGCCGCCAACGTGAATCTGCTGCGAGTGGTCCTGCGTCAGATCGGCAGAGCTCCATACAACAACATCGTCATCGAGGATCTCGACATTCGCCCCTTCCAGGCGCCGGCTGGTCCAATTGTCCTGTCGGTTTTCCAGCATGATTGTCTCGATAAGCGCATCTGCACCCAGGTCGATAGACAGCCATTCGCTGTCACTTCGCTGAGTGTGGTTAAAAGTGGTGACATCGCCATCGAGAACCAAGTGCGCGCCGTAATTTCCATACAGGCTGGACATGCTGACCGCTTGCATCTGGTCCAGCCTGTCGGTGAGGTTCTCGTGCCCGAAAATATCGACTTCTGCCACGTGCAGGTGGTCGCCATCGTTACTGTAGATGCGCAATTCGTCCGCAAATACCGCTCCGAAATCGAACGACTGATTGACGGCAGAAGTCAGGGTATGCTCCGCAACCCAGGTGCCGTCATTGTAGAGTTCAACCGTCGCTCCGTCGAGGCGCCCGTTGACGATCGCCTGGTGAGCAGTGTCCCCGTCATTGCGGTTCCAGATTGTGACGGCTTCGATCAAAGCCTCGCCGCCTAAATCGACCGACAGCCAACTTGCACTGTCGGACAACGCGGTGTGGTTGAAGGTATCGATATCATTGTCGAGGATTTTGTCGGCTGCGCTTGAGCTATCGGCGGTGCTGGATGCGACCGCGGTCACGCCTGGCAGGGTATCAGTGAGGTTCGCGGCATAGCTGCGCCCCTCATAGTACCCGGTGCTCACGTAATGATCAGTGGCGATCGTGGTGTTGGCCCCAAAGGCTGCCGCGAGGTCGGTATAGTTTTCCAGATATTGCTCGGCATCAAATGTAATCTGGCGCTGCTCGGCCCGGCCGTTCACCTCATAATGCGCCTTGGCGGCGTCAAGGTCATAGCCAAACGCGTCGATGAGATCATCGTAAGAGGCCAGATATTGTAGTGCCTCCAAATCACTCAGGGGTGTGGGATCATAAACCCGCGATGCCGCGGCCGAGAGAAAGCCAAAGGTCACGTCATAGGTGTTGTCGCTATTGGCAACAGAGGTTTGCGTGAGCGACCGGTCTGCGAACCCTGAAAGCGCGACTGTACCCGCCGAACCAAGCGTCAGGGTCGCGTCATTGCCCGACACCCCCGTTGTAAAGGCGCTCGGGTCGACCACGTTTTTGAAGATCAGAGTGTCTGCGATCTCGAAATCCGTGATCGTGTCGTTGCCGAACACGCCGTCCATCATAAACGTGTCCGCGCCTGCGCCTCCGGTCAGGATGTCGTTGCCTTCGCTGCCGACAAGGACGTCGTTGCCATCCGCGCCGACCAGGATGTCGTCGCCGCCGTGACCCACAAGAATATTGTCGCCGCTGTCACCGCCCAGCACGTCGTTGTTGTCGGTGCCTTTCAGTCCCTCCATCCCGTGCAGGTTCGCCACGCGCGTGCCTGCGTTGGCGTCAGGGTTGTGCTCGTCGGAGTTCGGCGTCAGAAAGGTGCCGCTGGTGGCGTATTCCGCGTTCCAAAGGCTCCAATCGGATGCTTCCAGGACCCAGGCCGTGATAGCGGCATCGCCCAGATTGGCGTAGATTCCACCCGAATAGTTGTTGTTCACCTGGCTACCGAAGCCCGCGACCATATTGGCGAAGCCATTGCTGTCGATGGAATAGATGCTTTCGAAAGACGCGATATCGGTGCCGGTGCCGCCATAGAGGTCATCGGGGTTGGTACCGGAATGGCCCACCGCGTGCAGCACATCGTCGCCAGACCCACCGTACAGCTTGTTGCCCCCCTGATCGTTGCCGAAAAGCACGTCATCGCCCGCGCCCCCGAACATCTCGACACCTGCTGCAGTGTCGAACCAATTGCCGTAGGTCTGGCTGTCGTAGCTGCTCGAATACATGACGTTGTCGGAATTTGTTCCCGCCAGCGCTTTATCATTGCCAAAGAGAATCGAAGCACCGTAGTCGCCCATGATCCAGACACCATCGGCCCCGGATGTCGACAGCATCGTATCCAGCGCGTCCTGCTGGGTCGTATCGCCGCTGTCGGGATCGTCGAGCACTAGGTCGATGCCGGAGAGTGTGGTCGCCGTGGTGGTGAAGAAGCCGCTACCTTTGTCAACACTCTTAACATACAGCGAGTTGGCCAGCAGGTTATCCAACAGCTCTTGCTTAATCGTGGCATCATAAAAGATGGACGCGTCGAAGCCCGTCTCACCCTCCAATACAGATGTCGTGAGGAAGTCGAGCGACATCGTTAGGTACTTATAGTCCTCTGTGCTGAAAGAAGTCGTCGCACCCGACAGCAGACTGAAGGAGGCCTCGCCGGTAATGTCGGCGCCAGAGCTGTCCTGGGCCAACACGACGGTATCGCCCCAGAGGTCCAGATCGTTGATGAAGACTTGAGAGGGGCTGGTGACCATTTGCTCGATCGCAAGCCCGACATTGGCGTCCATCCCGTCTACGATCAGGTCCTTCAGTGCCGCTGACCCGAAGGTGAAGCCAATTTCAACCGCTGCGGAGGCCAACACGCCGCCGGGTGCCTTCTTTGCCAGGCTGGAGGCAACCGAGGTGACCAGTTCGGCCATATCGTCATAGGACGTGTCGGGGGTCTGGGTCTCTGGGAGGTCCACATAGGTCACGGATGTGCTGCGCGAGGTGGCACCTATGATGAAGGTATCGGCTTCGTTGTAAGAACCTGCCGCGTTTCCGTTCGACGAGTTGCTGCCATCGCCCCAGACCTGGATATTGCTGGTTTGCGCGATATCGACATTGGCAATGATCACGTCGCTGCCGCTGCCGCCATGGACGATTTCGGCGACGTCCTCTCCGACGTCGCCCGCGACGATGGTGTCGTTGCCGCCCGCGCCGTAAAGGGTGTCGCTATCGGCGCCGCCAACCAGCGAGTCATTGCCATCGCCTGCATTGAGGGTGTCTTGGCCTTCACCGCCATCCATGACGTCATTGTCCGCGCCGCCGGTCATCGTATCGTTATCAGACCCGCCATACATAGTGTCGTCGCCGTCGCCACCGGCCAAAGTGTCTTGTCCACTGTCTCCATAGAGCAGGTCATTTCCGACCTGGCCCTTGATGTAGTCGTCGCCGTTCCCGCCGATGAAAGTATCATCATAGTCGGTTCCAAAGAGCGAATCCGCTCCCTTGCCCGCATCAACTGTGATGCCGAACCGGGCCCCGTTGCCATAAACCTCGTCATTCTCGTCAGTCAGGATAAAACTTTCGACATCGCGGGTTTTGACATCAAGGCTATCGAGCTTGTGATCGCCGCTAACATGCTTGCCAAAACCGCCTTCGATGTGGAAATCGTATTCGTCATCGACATTCATGATGACGCGCTTGAGGTCGCTGCCGCCGAATTCCAACGTATCAACACCAGTGCCGCCATAGTAGAAGATATTGGGGTTGTCTGCGACATTCCCCATGTCGTCTTGGTGCAGATACATTAGCACCAGATGATCGTTGCCGGTGTCGCCGAAAATATCGAAATCGTTGATGTTTTCCTTGGTGATCTCATTGTAAATCGCGTAGCCGGAAAACTCTTCGTTCGTTTGATTGATCTTCTTCCAGTCGGGCATTGAGGGAACTCCTATCGACGGGGCACACCCCTTTGGGCCTGCGCCAGTTGGGCAGGGTGAAATAGTTGGATCTTCCGAGCGGGATTAATCGCCTTCTGTGATCGTTCTACTCCGAGTTTTGGCGTCGATCTCGTGACAACCTGTGACAAATGGCTGTAACAATTTGAATTTGATCTATTCCTCACGCTCCAGAGGTAGACGCAATTCTGCGCGCAATCCGCCTTCTGGGCGATTGAACAGACGGATTGTGCCGCCTTGATCGGTGACGATGGTCTTGACGATGGCCAATCCAAGCCCACTGCCCGTGGCATCCTCTTCCAAACGCTGGAACGGTTCAAATACACGGTCCAACTGATCTTCCGGTATGCCTGGACCAGAGTCATCAATAGTGACGACGGCATCTGTGCCATCCTGATAGACATGGGCGTAGGCTTCACCACCGTATTTACAGGCATTCTCGACCAGATTGCCGAGGCAACGCTGAATTGCGTTAACCCTACAAGTGACCAGCACATCGCTGTAATCCGCCATCGTGGCATCATACCCTTGGTCGACTCGATCCTCAATCACGACCTCGAGTAGTTGGCCCAGATTCACCTTCTGAAAGTCTCCGTCGCGCATTACAGCCCGCGAAAACGCCATAATCGAGTCCACAACCCCCTCGACGCGGTCCAAGTGGGTTTCAATCTGGTCGCGCGTGGCGTCAGGTCCGACAGAGGCTACCAGACGTTTGACGCCGGCCAACGGCCCGCGCAGATCATGCGCCAAACTTCGCAGCAATCCGATCTGGTAATCCACCGACTGAGTGACGCGTTCGTTCATACGATTGAACGAACCGATGATTTCACGCGTGTCGCGCGGCCCCTCGACCGCAAGGATTAACGCTGCCTCACCACGCCCCAACCGCTCTGCCTCGCGGGAAAGCCTGCGAAGCGGCCGCATAACCCTGCGCCCGATCCCAAGAAAGATCGCAGCCAGGCACAACGACACGACGGTCGAGATCATCAGCTTGGTGTAGTAGGCATTCACCGGCGACAGGCGGCTGAGCGTGTAGACCGACAGCCAGTTTCCGGTTTCCACATGCTGCACCGACACCCGCACGACTTCGGCCGGGGGATTGATGTGGAATAGGTTGAACAGAGTGTCGGGTGGTGCCGGACGCTCTCGGCGGACCCAACCGGGCATGCCGCGGGGTTTTCCGGGGTCCATTGCGGCGAGTGTTCGCGGCGGTTCGCCCAGCCGCAAAAGCGGCGATTGTTCTCTAGCCGGTCCATGCGGCGGCGGAGGTGAGGGATAAGCGCGTTTGGTCATGATGACCGCCTGAGCGGGTAGCCCAGCCTCTTGCAGCCAGGTCAGCGCCTCGGCCTCCGCACCGGGGCGACGGACAACGCTATCAAAAAGCGGCCGCAACTTCCCGTACTCCATAACCGTTCCCATGTTTCCCAATGCGCCAGCAAAAATTGCGCGCTGCTCTGTCGGAAGTTCGATCACCGTGGCGAAAACCCGTGCGGCATTGTTTAACGTACGCCCCTCAAATACCGCCTTGGAGCGCTGGACGTCTGCTATGCGCGAGACAGCCACGTTAACGATCTGCCCACTCAGGACCAAAGCGATGGTCGATAGCATCAGTTGCTGACCTAAGGTCAGGCGCAAAGGCCGCCACATTGTTTTGCCTCCTTATCTTATCATTGAGTTTTTTTGGGGGTAACACATGCTTAGGTGTTTTGCAGAAACACAGGTAGCGAGACTCGAGGACCCACCCGGATGAGCGCCAGTATTCTGATCGTCGATGACGACGTCGAAATCGTTTCTGAACTTGACAAGGCATTGACAACTGCGGGCTACAGCACCCGGCACACCACCAACGTGCCCGAAGCGCGCCGGGCGTGGAGCGATGCGCCAACGGACCTGTGCCTTGTCGATATCGTGATGCCAGGCTTGTCGGGGCGAGTCTTTTGTAGCGAGATCAGCGAACGCTCCGACGCAGGCGTAATCATGATGAGTTCGCTCAGCGATGAAGAAACGATCATCGCCCTGCTCGACCTTGGCGCCGATGACTACCTTATCAAACCGTTTTCCACGTCGGAGTTGTTGGCGCGGATCCGCGCAGTCATGCGCCGAAAGGGCAAGCAGACAAACCGCGTTGCCAGCAGAGACGTGCAAATTGGCGAATGGGCCTTTGACCCCCAACTCCGACGGCTGTCGCGAACCGACGGGGTTGCGGTCCCTCTCACGCAAAGCGAGGCGTCGGTCTTGTGGTTTTTGTCTCGAAGCCCAGGCATCGTGTTCTCCCGCGAAGACCTCCTTGCCGTTGCAAGTAGGCGTCAACACTCGGGAAAAGACGATCGCGCAGTGGACGCATTGATAAAACGCCTGCGGCGCAAGCTCGAACCCGATCCAACTCATCCGACGCACATCTTGACAGAATGGGGCAAGGGATATGCATTCAGGCTTTGAGTACGTCGGGACATGTGTCATCCAGCGGCAATACGGACGCCCCGCTATGGCGTGGGTCACACGGCCTTGCAACGATCAAGATTGAATCGCCTCGTTTTTCACAGCTTTTAGATGACTACTGGCGTAACGCTGCGTTGAAGCCAGACATCAGCACGCAGTGTCCTTACTGAACGACAATAGAAAGCCGAAGGTAATTTTGAGCAATTAGGCAACAAACATGAACCGTGATCAAAATTCGATCTGCCGACACGGCAGGCAATCGTGTTGTAGTTTGTCCGTGTTTGGCTTGTCTGAACAAGTTTCAGCGTCAGCGTCAGCGCGGTCTCGGTTGGGGCGAAATCGGCACGCTCGAATGACTGCAATGACGACACGCAACACGCCGTGTTATTGGGTTCGTTGCGCCTGCGAGCATATGCTGCGTGAGCAAAGGCGTGAAAACGAATGTCGGGAGAGTCCGCTCAGCCGTCTTTGCCAGGCGGACTTTTCAACGGCCGCTTAGTACCGTTCGTGACGTGCCGCGCGCGTAAAAGACCGGGAAACAATCAAGGTCCGCATAGGGCTCATGCCGTCGGCGGTTTGGGGGGCGAAACACCATGGGAGTACAGGGGATTGTGCACAGTTTCGGTGTCTTCCGTTGACTACTAGGTCCTTTCCCATAAACTTTTCTCAAAGGTTCCCCTCCGATGATAAGAACCCAAGGGGTTCTCCGTTTAGCTAGTCGGAGGGGTCGTGA
>NZ_JAKFZM010000066.1:0-18908 GCF_021654205.1 Leisingera sp. MMG026
AGTCCATGGCATATTGACCCCGGATGAGGCCTGTGAAAGCAAAATAGAACCCATGAGAATGGCAGCCTGATGTGAAACCCTGATCCACCTTAAACGGGCTGCAAACAGGTCAAAAAAGCGCGGCCACCTCTGTTCAGTAGCGGCCGGAATCACAGCATCAACCGGTCTTGCCTGAACAAGCAGAACGGCATTCGCTTCGTGCCCCTGGCAAGAGTTGGTGCCGCAAGCTCCTTGACCAGGGAATTGAGAGTGTATATCGGGTCAACACCACACATCAAAAGCGTATTAGCAAGATTACAGCCACCTGAACGAAGGTGCAGAGTCCAGTCAAACGTTAAATTTTCTACTGCTGAAGACAGCTGAACGAAACTTTAACAACGGGCGGTGCCCGCCTTTGGACTTAAAACCGGCTATGCGTCTTGCCTTTGCCTGCCTTATGGTTTCCTTGTTAGCTGTTGCTGCTGCGGCACAAAGCTTCCCTGTGAGGCTTGAAACCCGTTTCGGGGACGCAACCGTCCCGGCAAAACCCCGCCGCATCGTTTCGATCAGCTTTATCGGCCATGACTTCCTGCTGGCGCTTGGTGAAACCCCGGCCGCCTTGCGGAATTGGTATGGCAACGATCCTTCCGGCGTCTGGCCCTGGGCCCTGGAGGTAATGGGAGAGAGCCGCCCGGCGGTCTTACGGGGCGGCATAGATATCGAGGCGGTTGCCGCGCTTGAACCCGATCTGATCGCCGCCCAGTGGTCTGGCATCACAGAACGGGAATATGCCCTTTTGTCCCGCATTGCCCCCACCCTTGCACCACCGGCCGGGTTTGGTGATTACGGTACCCCCTGGCAACTGATGCTCCGGCGGCTCGGCGCTGCCACAGGCACAACGGACCGGGCGGAGGCGGTAATCGCACGCATCGGCAAGCGTTTCGAGGAACTGCGTGCAAGCCATCCCGATTGGCAAGGCGCCAGCGCTGCTACGGTCTGGGCCGGGCAGACCGGAGCATTCACCAGCCGCGATATCCGCGGCCGCTTTCTGGAAGATCTCGGCTTTCAAGTGCCCGCCGAAATCAACACTGCCGCAGGCGTCAACAGTTTTCACGCGCTGATCCCGGCCGAGGCCCCCGCACCTATCGACGCGGATGTGCTGATCTGGCTCGACTACGGCGGTTCTGCACCGGAGATTGCCCGGATGCCGCTGCGCCCGACCCTGCGCGCCTACAGGGAGGGCAGGGAAATCCACGCCGATCCGCTACTGGCCGCTGCCCTCTCCCACTCCAGCCCGCTCAGCCTGGATTACGCGCTCGACCGCCTGGTACCTCTGCTGGAGGCAGCAGCGGACGGGACCCCGGCGACACCGGTTCCCGGAATGGCCGAGGCCGGGCTTCTGCCTGGGGAATCTTGAGATGCCTGACACCGCACTTGCCCTGGCAGCTCCGCGCCGCCGCGCCGCCCTCTCCAGCCGTGCGCTTTGGCTGACTGGAACGCTTGTGGCATTGGTACTGCTAGCCGCAGTATCGCTGCGGCTGGGCCTGCGCCCTGTCAGCTGGGCCGAGGTCTGGCAGGCTATGATCGCTTATGACCCGGCCAGCGCCGAACAGATCGTCATCCGGCAGATGCGGCTGCCGCGGCTGTTCGGCGCTGTCCTGACAGGAGCCGCGCTGGGAATTTCCGGAGCGCTGATCCAGGGACTGACCCGGAACCCTCTGGCCGACCCGGGCCTTCTCGGCATCAACGGCGGCGCCGCGCTGGCGGTGACCGGCTGCATCCTGCTGCTGGGCATCACCGATCCTGCGGGTTTTGTTTGGGCCGCCCTTGGCGGCGCGCTGGCGGCAGCCCTGTTGGTGGCCGTGCTCAGCGGCGGTTCTCTGGCCAGCCCGCTGAGGCTGCTGCTGGTCGGCGCCGCCATCAGCTCTCTGTTCCTTGCTCTTACCCGGGCGCTGCTGCTGGCCAGCCAGCAGGCGCTGGATGTTTACCGTTTCTGGGTACTCGGCGGATTTGAGGGGATCCAAATACAGACAATCGCAGCGCTCGCTCCCTTTTTCGTTTTGGGCACGCTGGCGGCGTTGGCGGCGGCGTCAGGCCTCGACGCCTTGCTGCTGGGCGAAGACAGCGCCCGTGGCCTGGGCGTGCGCACCGGCGCGGCGCGGCTGCTGGCCGGCGCCGCAATCGTGTTGCTAAGCGGCAATGCCGTCGCCCTTGCAGGCCCGATTGCTTTTGCGGGTCTTATCGTGCCGCATCTGGCCCGCTGGGCCGCTGGGCCAGGCCTGCGCTGGAGCCTTGCCCTGTCTGCCCCCTTTGGTGCCATTCTTCTGCTTGGAGCCGATCTGGCCGGTCGTCTGCCGTTCTTTGGCGGCAGCCTGCAGGCCGGGGTGATGACCGCGCTGCTGGGCGGGCCCGCATTGATCTGGATGGTACGCCGGAACGGAGCCCGAAGCCTGTGAACTGGACCTTTCGTATCGCCTCCCTCTCGCTGCAGATCCCGCGCCAAGCCCTTCTGGCAGGTGCTCTGCTGCTGGCCATGCTGCTGGCGCTGGCCGCATTTGCAGCACAGCTTGGCAGCTACCCTCTTGGCCTCACCCGCAGCTTACAGGTGCTTGCAGGTCAGGGCAGCGCCATGGAACAACTGGTTCTGCTTGATCTCCGTCTGCCGCGCATCTTGTCAGCTCTCGGCGCCGGAGCCGCATTTGGCCTCTCCGGGGCTATCTTCCAAGCGATGCTGCGCAACCCGCTCGCCTCGCCCGATGTGATCGGCTTCAACGCCGGCGCCAGCTGCGGTGCCCTGGCGGCGCTGATCCTCACTGGCGGCCTGGTGCTGCCCGGCGCAATCGCCGGGGCGCTGCTGACCGCCGCCGCCGTCACCCTGCTGGCGTGGAAGGGCGGGTTGTCCCCCGCCCGGCTGATCCTCACCGGCATCGGTGCCGGTCTCGCGCTCAGTGCCACCGCCGACCTGCTGCTCAGCCGCCTTGACATCCAAAGCGCCGTCAGCATGGCGCATTGGCTCACCGGCTCGCTGAACGCACGCAACTGGGACGACGCGGTCCAGGTCTGGGCCGGGCTGGCCCTGCTGGCGCCCCTGGCGCTCTGGCTGCAGTTCCCGCTCGCCCGGCTGCCCCTGGGCGAGGAGACCGCCGCCGGGCTGGGCCTGAACCTGCCTGCGCTGCGGCTGGCGCTCACCGTGACCGGCACCCTGCTGGCGGCACTGGCGGTCAGCACCGCCGGGCCGCTGCCCTTTGTGGCCTTTGCCGCGGGCCCCCTCGCCCGCGCGCTTAGACCCGGCGGGCACCCTGCCCTGCCAGGCGCGGCTCTTGCAGGCGCGCTGATCACCCTGCTTGCCGACACCGCTTCCCGTGCTCTGCCCGGGATCCAGTTGCCCGCCGGCGTTTTTACCGCCCTTGCCGGCGCACCGCTGCTGATCTGGATGCTGCTGCGCCACTTCCGCAAAGGACCGTTCTGATGCTCAAAGCCACCAACGCCCCAAACGCCCGCCTGCGTGCAGAGAACCTGTCGGCTGCCTATGCCGGGACACAAGTGCTCACTGACCTGAACGCAGAAATCCCCGATGGCAGCATTACGGTCATCGCCGGCCCCAACGCCTGCGGCAAATCCACCCTGCTGCGTGCCCTGGCACGGCTGCAGCCTGCCGCCGCGGGCCAGGTCGTGCTGGACGGCAAGGCAATCCACCGTCAGCCCAGCCGCTCTGTCGCGCAAAGACTGGCGATCCTGCCGCAATCCCCCGCAGCCCCCGAAGGGCTGACCGTCCGCGACCTTGCCGCCCGCGGCCGCACTCCGCATCAGTCCCCTTTGCGGCAATGGTCCCGCCAAGATGCCGCCGCCATTGATCAGGCGCTGGAGCGCACCGGCATGACCCCCCTTGCCACAAGGCCGCTTGAGGCGCTTTCCGGCGGCCAGCGCCAGCGCGCCTGGATTGCCATGGCGCTAGCCCAGGACACCGGTATTCTGCTGCTGGACGAACCCACCACCTACCTTGATCTGCCGCATCAGATCGAGCTTTTGAAACTGGTGCAGGTACTCAACCGCGAGACCGGGCGCACCATCGCGATGGTGCTGCACGACATCAACCTCGCGGCGCGCTTTGCCACCCATATGATCACTCTCAAGTCCGGCCGCGTTCATTGCCAGGGCACTCCGGCCGAAGTGGTCACCGAGACCGTCATGCAGGAGGTGTTCGGTCTCCCCTGCCGGATCATCCCCGATCCGCTGCATGGCACCCCCCACGTGATCCCGGAATGAGGCCCGCACCGATGAACAGCCTTCCCAGCTTCCCCCTGCGGGCCGAGGCCAATCTGCCTGCCCTGCCCTTTGCCGCCGCCCGGCCGGCACTGCGCGCCATGGCGCAAGAGCATGAATTGCCGGTCGTCGACGATACTGAAGCCAGCCTCACGATCGAAGTCCCCGCTTTTGGCCGCTACCGATTTACCGCGGAGGGGACAGGCACCGCGATCCGGGTATCAGCTGCGCTGCCGGACCGGCTCCACATGCTGAAAGAGGGCTTTGCTGAACACCTCGAACACCTGCAGCCTGGCGCGGCGGCTTCACTCCGCTGGCCGGATAATGGCGTAGCAAGCACACGGCCTCCGGATGTGCAATTCACCACCTTGCTCTCCGTCATTCCGCTGGGCCGCAGTTTTCTGCGCATCCGCTTGCAGGCGCAGAATCTGTCCGGCTTTGGCGATGATGCCATCCACTTTCGCCTGCTGCTGCCGCCCGCGGGCTGCACCGATCCGGAGTACCCGAAGCTCGATGCCGGTGGCCGGACAGTTTGGCCCAAAGGCGCCAAGACGCTGCACCGGCCGGTCTATACCGCCCGCAACGTCTGCACCCAAAGCGGTCTGCTGGAATTCGACCTGTTCCTGCATGCCGGCGGCCGGGCCTCTGCCTGGGCGCAAAACGCTGCAGCGGGTGATAAGCTGGCTATCGCAGGCCCCGGCGGCGGCGGCATTCCGGATACGGAAGAAATCCTGCTTTACGCTGATGAGACCGCCATTCCCGCAGCAGCCCGCATTCTCGAAACCCTGCCGCCCGGCACTTGCGGCAGCGCCACGCTGCTTGCGGATGGCGGCGCCGCCTGCGGGTATCCGGTCACCGCCCCGCCCGGCATTTCCTTGCGCTGGCTGGACCGGCGGGCCGGAGACAGCCTCGGCCGCTGTGCCCGGGCAGGCTTCCCGCAGTCCCCCGGCGCCTTCCTCTGGTTCGCCGGCGAAAAATCCGAGGCCCAACCCTTGCGCGCCGCCGCCCGGACCGCCGGCGTGCCGCCTGGCCAAAGCTATATCGCAGCCTATTGGAGCCTGCCGTAACCCAACATCTTGCCGCCGCAACGCCGCGGCGAGGCTCTGGTCTGCAGGGCGCTCCATCTCTCTGCCTGCGGACCTGGCGGAAAATGAAGAGCCGGAAAAACCTCTCCAAATCAAGAGTTACGGCGGCGCCACCGTTGACTCTTCACCCGTTAAATGTATGGTGCCGCCACCCAGGAACGTCCCAGGCAACATTTGCAATTTGCCAACCAATAGGGCCGGTTTCCTGCTGCAGCGCAGCCTGGCCGAAAAACCTGGGACTACAGTGATGACAACCCTACCCTCCCCGGCCGCTACCGGCCGGCCCGCTTTGCGAGCGCTGCTTTGCGGCACCGCGCTTAGCGCCTCTGCGTTCGCCGCCCAACCCGCTACAGCACAGGAAGAGGACGTGCTGGAGCTCGCGCCGATCATCGTGCGTGACAAGCTGCAATATGCCGGCGCCGTCGACAGCTACCTCGCGCCCGCCTCCGAGACCGGCGTCAAATCAGGCGTGCCGCTGGCCGAGGTGCCGCAGTCGATTTCCGTCGTAACCTCTACTGAGCTGGAACGGCGCCAGCCCGCCCAGGTCGAGGACGCAATCAAGTTCACTCCCGGCATCAACCCCTCCACCTGGGGCACTGATGACCGGTTCGACCAGTTCTCGATCCGCGGCTTCGACATGGGCACCAGTGCGCTTTACCGCGACGGGCTGCCGAACAAGGCGCACAATTTCGCCAGTTTCAAGATCGACCCCTACATGCTGGACCGGGTCGAAGTGCTGCGTGGCCCGGCGGGTGTTCTTTATGGCTCCAACGACGCAGGCGGCCTGGTCAATCTGGTCACCAAGCGTCCCACATTTGAAAACGAAGGCTCTGCCTATGCCGGCTATGGCAGCTTTGGCGCCGCCGAGGCCGGCGTGGACGTGTCCCGGGTGCTGAATGCCGAGGGCACGCTGGCTGGGCGGCTGACGGTGCTGCTTCGCGACGGCGAAACTGAACTGGACAATTCCCACAACGACCGGAATCTGGTTGCGGGCAGCCTGACCTGGGCGCCCAGCGACGACACCAGCCTGACGGTGCTGTTGCATCTGCAGCAGGACGAGCGGACCCCGCTGCAATGGGTGCCGCAAGCGGGTATAGAGTATGACGCGGCCCTCGGCAGCCTGCCCGAGAACTTCTATACGCGGCAGTCGGGCTTCAATTCCTATGAGAGCGACAGCGGCTCCATCGGCTGGGAATTCTCGCACCGCTTCGGCGACGGCTTCACTTTCAATCAGAAGACCCGCTATGCCCGCGACAAGATCGACTACCAGCACCTGTACCTCGCCTCGACCGACTTTGCGACCGGCAACATGGGCTATACCGCACAGGCCAACACTGAAGAGGCCTATAACCTGGGCTTCGACAACTACCTGGAATGGAAACGCGGCGGTAACAGCCTGATCGTCGGCGCCGACTACCAGCGCCGCAAAACCGAATACCGCCAGCACCTGGCCTATGGCGCTTATTCCGTCAGCTTCGCCAATCCGGTGTTCGATTTCGACGTCGCCTACCCGCCGCTGTCGGCACATAACCGGGAAGAGTATACTGAAAAAGGGATCTACCTGCAGAACCACCACAAGTTCGGCAACGGTCTGGCTGTCACCGCGGGCCTGCGCCGCGGCTGGTTCGAAAATGAAATCGACGATCTGCTGAATTCCACCGCCCAGTCGCAGAAGAACGCGGCAACCACCGGCATGCTGGGCCTGACCTACGAGATGGCCAACGGCATGACCCCCTACGTCAGCTATACCGAAGGCTTCGTCCAGAACTTCGGTAAAACCATCGCCGGCGCGCCTCTGGACCCCTCCGAAAGCAAACAGTGGGAAGCCGGTTTGCGCTATCTGCCGGAACACGGCAGCTATATGCTCAGCGCCGCCATCTTTGACCTGCGCAAGACCAACGTGAAGGACTACGACCGCAACGACCCGACCTGGAGCAGCTTTACTCAGGAAGGCGAAATCCGCTCCCGCGGGTTTGAGCTGGAGGCCCGGGGCCGGATCACGGACAATCTGCAAGGTGTGTTCGGCTATACTTACCTGGACACCGAGATCACCAAATCTCTGGTTGCAGGCCTCACCGGAAACGACAACGCTATGGCGCCGCCGCATCAGCTGTCGCTGTGGCTGGACTATGATGCCGCGGCCCTGCTGCCGGGTCTCAGCATCGGCGGCGGCATCCGCTACAATGACGATGCCTTCGCCACCCAAAGCAACGCACGGGTGACACCCTCCTACACGCTTGCCGATCTGGCCCTGCGCTATGAATGGCAGGAAATGGAGGTAAACCTGCGGGTCTCCAACCTGTTCGACAAGGGCTACGACAGCGTTTGCTACGACGGCTACGGCTGCTCCCGCGGAGAAGGCCGCACCGTGTCCTTCACTATCGGCAGATCTTTCTGATCAAACAAAAAACAGCGGCACGGGGATAACCCGTGCCGCCTTTGTCCGGCCGGCAGCCGGGGCTTTTTCAGCCCCGGCTGCTGCCATTACACGGCTGCAAAAGCCCGCTCCAGCGCCGCCTTGAAGCGGCCATGGAACAGTTGGTCGCCAATGATGTGCAGATGGTTGGTGCCTGGCACCACTTCCGCCGGTTCGGCGCGCGGGGATACCTGCCGCCAGTCCACCAGGTTCAGACCCCGGCTCAGCGTGTCCCCTGCACTAAAGGAGGCCACCGGCACATCCAGCTGTGCCAGCTGGTACTGGCGAAACACCAGCGCGTTGTCGATCAGCACCCAGAACGTATGCTCGCGGCTGGAAACCTCGGGGCCGTCAAAGGGCAGCGGCTCTGCCTCGTTGCCGATGAATCGCAGGAACTGGTCATAGCAGAGCGCATCCATCGCCCCGATCAGGGCGTCCCACTGTGACCGCATCCTGGTCTTGCCCAGCCACGCCTGCAGCTCCGCTTCCAGCTTCGCCCGCTCGTCCAGAGCAAAGCGCGGCACCGCGCCAGGGGCAAAATCGCGGCCCAGATCGCAGACATCCACCATGCCGATCATCCGCAGATCCACCTCGCCCTGCAGCTGCCGCGCCGCCTCCCAGGCCAGAAGACCGCCCCAGCTCCAGCCCAAAAATGCGCAGGGCCGCCCGGCGCTTTCCCGGCGGATATGTTCGACATAAGGCGCCACCACATCCTGCACTGACACGTTCAAATGCTTCTCTTCATTGAGCGAATGACACAGGAAGCCGGTCACTGGCTGATCCTCTCCCAGAAATGCCGTCAGCCGCAGGTATTCACGGGTCGACACCAGCAGCCCGGGGAAACAATACAGCATCGGCCTTGAGCCGGTACTGCGCAGCGCAATCGCCTGCCGCCCCGTGGCATCCCCAGCCACAAGCCGCCGTGTCAGGGCCCGGACCGTCGGCGCATCAAACAAGTCCGCAATGGTCAGCGCAATGCCCGGCCAGGCTTTGCGCATGCGGGCCAGCACCTTCAACGCGGTCAGGGACCTGCCGCCCATGTCAAAGAAATCATCGGTCACGCCCATTTCCGGATTGCCGATCTCTTCCCGCCAAACCGCCAGCACCGCGGCTTCGGCCTCCCCCGCTGGTGCGGCACCTTCGCCGGCCCGCCGCCGCACCCCCGGCAGCGGCAGTGCCGCCCGGTCAACCTTGGCATTGGGATTGGTCGGCATCCGCTCCAGTACAACAATGGCCGAGGGCACCATATGCCGGGGCAGCTGCGCCTCCAGCGCCCGCATCAGTGGCTCCTCCTGCACTTCCCGCGGCGCCACAGCATAGCCGACCAACCGCTTTTCGCCGCCATCCTCGCGCAGAAGAACCAGCGCTTCGGAGACACCCGGCTGCTGCAATAGCACCGCCTCAATCTCGCCCGGCTCGATCCGGTAGCCATTGAGCTTTATCTGGTGATCCACCCGGCCGAGGAACTCGATGGTGCCGTCCTCGCGCCAGCGCCCTAGATCGCCGGACCGGTACATCCGCGCACCATCCCGCCCGTCCAATTCAGGTGCAAAAGGATCGGGGATGAACCGGTCCGCGGTGGTGCCGGGCCGGTTCACATAGCCGCGCGCAACCCCCTCGCCGCCCAGGTGGATCTCTCCCACCACCCCGACGGGGCACGGCATCAGCTGCGCATCCAGCACATAGGCGCGACGGTTGCCCACTGCCCGGCCCAAGGGCGCATAAGCGCCTTCGAAACGGGTGCCTGCCCGCACCTTCCAGACCATCGGCGTCATGATGGTTTCGGTCGGCCCGTAGCCGTTGATCAGCAGGGGCGCCCGCAGCTCCCGCGACAGCAGGTCAAAGGTCGCTTGCGCCAGCCCCTCGCCGCCAAAGGAATAGAGCCGCATATCCGGCGCTTCGCCGGTCTCCTCCGCCCATTCCGCCAGCTGCTGCAGGTAGGTCGTCGGGATAGAGGCATTATTGCAGCCGTATTTACGCATCGCCGCAAAGCTCTGCTCCGGCGTCCACAGCACCCCGTCCGGGATCACCGCCGAGCCGCCCATCATCAGAGGATTCATCCAGCGCTCATGCCCGCCATCCGAGGAGAACGGCAGGAACGGCAGCTCGCGGCTTTCGCTGCTCATCTCATAAACACGCGCCGTATCCTGCAGATGATCGCTGAGCGGGCCATGTTCCACTGCAACGCCTTTCGGCTTACCGGTGGAGCCGGAAGTATACATGATATAGGCCATCTGGTCCCGGTGGATAGGGACATCCGGGTCCACCTCCGGCTGACCTGCCCCGGGATCATCGTCCAGGCACAGGATCCGGGTCTTGAGCCCCTCGGGCAGCTTGCCCAGGTGGCAGCGGCGGGTGATCACCGCCTGCACACCTGCGTCGCTCAGAATGTGGTGATTGCGGCTTTCCGGATGATCCGGCTCCACTGGGATATAGGCGCCGCCTGCCTTCAGCGCCGCCAGGATCGCCATCACCGCCTCGTTGCCGCGTTCGACCATGACGGCCACCGGCACTTCGGCGCCAACCCCCAGCGCCCGCAACCGGTGCGCCAGCCGGTTGGCCCTGCGGTTCAGGGTGCCGTGGCTCCAGGCCTCGCCACCGCAGATCAGCGCCGTTTTGTCCGGCGTCTTGCAGGCGTGGCCGGCGATGATCTCATGCACCATGCGGGGATCGTTGACCGCGCTGTCCTCATATGGCGCCGACAGCGTGTCCAGTTCCTCGCGGCTCAGCAAGGCAATCCGCCCTGCCGCTTGCTCCGGGTCCGCCAGCCCGGCATTCAGCACCCGCTCCAGATGCGCCAGAAAACGCCCGATCAAGGCAGGCTCGAACAAATCCCGCGCATAGCTGGCCCGCAGGATCACCCTGCCATCACCGCTCAGACGCACCAGCAGCATCAACTCCCCCTGCGCCGCAGGTTCCGGCAAAGCGCAGAACGCCAGCCCGTCCGGCAGCGGCACATCCCTGCGCACATGCAGGGTGACGGCTCCCAAAGGATGCCGGTCCGCGCCCTCGCGGCGCAGCATGTCCTGCACCAGGAGTTCCGAAGGCACTGCCCGCGCCCTGCCCCGATCCAATTCCGTTTGCACCTGTGCCAGCACTGCCCCTGCACTGCTGCCCGGATCAATTCGCAGCCGCAGCGGCAGGATGTCTTCACTGCGCCGCCCAGCCTGCGCCTGCACGGAACCGGTTGCAAAGCGCAGATCCCCCTGCCCGCTGCAGCGCGACAGCACAATACCAAGTACCGCAGCGAAAAGGGCTTCCGCTCCGGTGCTTTCACTGTGCAGGGTTTCCGCCAGCGCCGGCTGCAGCACATATTCTGCACGGCCCCGTGCGACGCCTTCGCTGCCGCCGTGCCGGTGCGGTAAGCGGGCAACCGCACAGGCCGTATCCTCCAGCATCTCCCGCCAGCCAGGCAGCTGATCCCGGCCCGTTTCAGCTGCAGCCCCAACCGCTGAAACAGCAGCATCCGCCTCTCCCGTCAACGCCCGGGCAAAGCCCAGAGCCACAGCGTTCAGCACCCCTGCATCGCCAAAGGCCGGGTGCAAAGCCACGCCGAACAGATGGTCCCTGTCATCCGTTGCGACACAAGCAAAGGCCCCCGCGCCGCCGTCCAGATCAAAACGCATCCCGGCCAGCGCGGCCTCCAACCCCTCTGCCGGGCGTTCCGCCAGTCCAATCCGGTTCCTCTCCTGTTCAGAGCGGCGCATCTCGCCGCCCGCCTGGCGGTGAAGGCGGGCACAAAAAACCGGATGCGCTTCCAGGACGGCTTCCGCGGCCTGACGGACCTCTGCGATTTGCCAGCGCGCATCCGCCCTGAGCAGCAGCACCTGCATCCCGTAGGGCGCCAGCTGCCCCACTTGATCATGGGCGCAAACCTGTTTTTCCCCCGGTGTCAGCTCCATCGCCGCATCTTCAAGCTCCAGCGTGCCGCTCATGCCATCGCCTCCTGCAGTGCTTCGGGACGCGGGTCGGCCCAGCGCGCCTCAATCTCCGCGAGGCAGGCGCTGCGGTCCGCTGGCGTGCTTTTGGCCTGCCACCCCGCAGGAACCGGCAGGTTTGCAGGCCAGACGGACCAGCGGCCTTCACTGTTGCTGACGCAGATCAATTGATCGGGTCCAGGTTGGGTCATCTTCGGGTCTCCATTCATCTCTTGTCCCCGGAAAGACGCAGCACATCGCCCGCAATTCACCCCTCCCAGCAGAAAACTTGCACTTGGCTTGTGAATTTCCCCGCCCCGCCTGCGTCAAAGGTCAGGACAGACCCTCATCAGATAGAAGCCCCAGACCATGACCGCCTTGAACCTTGCCAGCCCGGATCTCCTCCGGACGCTGCTGCGCGCAGGCCTGCCCACCGCAGGCGGCCTGTCGATCAATGCCGCCCACCAAGGAGTGGACAGCTACTTTGTCGGCCAGCTCGGACCAGAGGCGCTGGCCGCCGTCAGCCTGGCCCTGCCCCTCACCGGCCTCACCGCCGCGATTGGCGTGGGGCTCGGCATCGGCACCGCCGCCGCGGCCGGCCGTGCCCTGGGCGCCGGCCGCAAGCAGGAGGCCGCCCGCCTCGCCTCCGCCGCCATGGCGCTCTGCCTGCTGCTGGCAGCTCTGTCCGCTGCTGCGCTTTGGCTGGCCCGGCTACCGCTGCTGGATGTGCTTGGCGCCACGGGAGCGGTGCGGGAGCCTGCCCTGCAGTACATCAGCATCCTTACCCTCTCGGCGGGGCTGGGAATGGTGCAAATCCTGTGCGATTTTACCGCAATCGGCAGCGGCCATGCCCGTTTCAGCCTTTTCAGCCTGATCTTCTGCTTCACGCTCAACATGGCGCTGGATCCGCTGCTGATCTTCACCGTGGGCCTCGGCGTGCGCGGTGCAGCGCTGGCTACCGTACTGGCCCAGATTGCCACTCTCGCCCTCTATGGCTGGTATTTCACGTCTTCCCGCACCCCGTTGCGGCTGCGACCGCGCCTTTCCGGCAGCGCCCTTGCCCGCCTCTGGCCGGTTCTGCGCATCGGCCTGCCTGAGGCTGCCTCAGTGCTGGGGGCCAGCCTCGCCTTTCTGCTGCTCTACCGCCTGGCCGGCGAGCACGAGGGCACCGCTGGCCAGGCCGCCATGGGCATCGCCCTCAGGCTCTGGGTGCTCGCCACTCTGCCGGTCGAGGGTTTCTGTCTCGGCGCGCAGGCGGTGCTGGCCTATGCCGCCGGCGCAAACAATACCGCCCGCTTTGCCCGCGCGGCGCTCACCACCGCAGCCATCGCCGCCGCAACCGCCAGCCTGTTCCTGCTGACGGGTCTGCTGGCAGCGCCGCAAATCAGCGCCCTGTTCACCCTTGATCCTGCGGTTCAGTCCCTTACCGAACCCGCGCTGGCAGCGTTCGCTCTGTCGCTGCCCGCAACCGCCTTGCGCCACGCGGCCCAAGTCAGCCTGCAAGCCACCGCCCGCGCCCGCGATGCAGCTCTCCTGGGCCTCGCACCGCTGGGCTGGCTGTTCCTGCCGCTCCTGTTCACTGCCGCCGGCTTTTGGGGCTTCGCCGGGCTTGCCCCAGCACTGTCGCTTGCGGCGCTCCTCACTGGCCTCGCCGCCGTTCTGATCCTGCTGCGCCTGCCGCACGCCACCCTGAAAGGTCTTCCCGCATGAACGATTACTCGCCCACCCTGCCCGCCGCGTCCGACCGGCTCACACCCGATCTCATCGCCCCGCATGATCCCATGCCGCATGGCGCCTGTTCGGTGCCGGTGTTCCAGACCTCTTCCTTTCTGTTCGACCGCTACGAGGACCTGGCCGCCGTCTTTGCAGGCGAGTCCAGCCGCTATGTCTACAGCCGCGGCAACAACCCCACGGTGGCTGAGCTGGAAAGCCTCATCGCCCGGATGGAGGGCGTGGAGGCAGCGCGCGGCTTTGCCTCCGGCATGGCGGCCATTGCTGCCGCGGTGATCCCCTTTGTGCAATCCGGCGACCGTGTTGTGGCGGTCGAAAACCTCTATTCCGACGCTTTCCGCCTGTTCGAATGCTTGCTGAAGAAGTTTGGTGTGACCACCCAGTATGTAGACGGCACCGATACCCAGGCAGTGCTTGATGCCCTGCCAGGCGCCGCGCTGATTTATCTGGAAAGCCCGGCCTCCTGGAGCTTCACCACCCAGGATTTGCGCGCCATCGGTGCCGAGGCGCGCCGGCTGGGGGTGATCTCGGTGATCGACAACAGCTGGGCCACGCCGCTGTACCAGCGCCCGGCGGAATTCGGCATCGACCTGATGGTTCACGCCGCCTCCAAATATCTCGCAGGCCATTCCGACACGCTGGCAGGCCTGATTGCAGGCCCCAAGGCGCTGCTTGCCCGTATCGACCACGAGGCTTATCATTTTCTCGGCGGAAAGCTTTCCCCCTTCGACGCCTGGCTGGTGCTGCGAGGCATGCGCACCCTGCATCTTCGAATGGCCCGCCACATGCAGAACGGGCTTGCGCTGGGGCGGGCCCTTTCTGCCCATCCCGCCGTCGCCCGCGTCCGCCATCCTGCCTTTGAGGCCAACCCGGGCAACGCCTGCCTGTCGGGCTATGGCGGGCTGTTCGCCTTTGATCTGGACAGCAGCGTCGACATTCCCCGTTTCACCAATGCGCTGAAAGTAGTGAAGATCGGCGTCAGCTGGGGCGGCCCGGAAAGCCTGGTGATCCCCGCTCAGGCCGCCCTGAGCCTTTCCGGTCCGGCCAATGTGTTCCAGCGCTTTGGCACCCCCGCCGGATCGGTGCGCCTTGCTGCCGGCCTGGAAAATGCCGATGACCTGGTGGCGGATGTCCTGCAAGCCATCGCGGAGGCGCGCCAATGACACCACTGCCCCTTGCCTGCGCCACCGGCGAGACCTGGACAGGCGCCCGCTGGCACGACGTGGCCGACAGCATGACCGGCGTCATCCGCCGCATCTTCATCTGGGTGCCACCTGAAGAGCCCCCCGCCGACGGCTGGCCCGCCCTGTTCATGACAGACGGCAATGCAGTGATCGGCACCGCAATCGACGCAATGCGGGCACAAGCCTGTTATCCCTCAGGCACCAATGTCGGCTGGGGCGTGCTGATCGCAATCGGCTACCCGACGGACGGCGCCTATGACCCTTTCCGGCGCAGCTGGGACCTCGGTCCGCCGCCAGGGCAGACCTATCCTCCGTTCCACGAAGGCGGCGAACCGGTGCGCACCGGCGGTGGAGAAGAAATGGCCCGCTTCCTGCTGGAACAGGTTCTGCCGCTGGCAGAGGCCTGTGCGCCGCTCAACCCTGCGCACCGCGGATTGTTCGGGCATTCCTTTGGAGGGCTGTTTGTCCTGTGGCTGCTGTTCAACCAGCCGGGCACTTTCAGCCACTGGATCGCTGCCAGCCCTGCGATCACCTGGGAAGACAGCTTCCTGTTGCAGCATCTGATCCGTTTCGATCCCGGCCCGCACAGCCCCTATGTGCATCTCTCCGCAGGCGAATGGGAGGGCGCGCGCCTCGCCCCTTTCCAGACGGAGGCCGCGGATGCCACCGAACGGCTGGCCGAGAAGGAAAAGACCCGGACTATCGCCGCAGCACAGGACATGGCCGCCGCTCTGAACCAGCTTCCGGGGTTTATATCTGACTATGAAACCTATGCCGGAGAAAACCATATGTCGGTGCTGCCTGTGGCAGTAAACCGCGCCATTCAGAAGGTGTTTTCCCTCAGTTAACACCCGAATTCACTGTGAAACTGTCTCCCGGCCCTGTCTTCAGGCGCCGGGTTTTCCGGTTTGCAAACAGGCTCCTCCGTGCAAATCCGGAAAATGCAGAATACCTGATATTTTTTGTAAATTTCCTCCGCCCTGCAGCGTTCTCAAAGCAGTGCCGGCGCACGCCCGCGCCGACCAGCAAACGGAGGACCCTGCGTGTCATTGGATAACG
Organism: Leisingera sp. MMG026; assembly: GCF_021654205.1. Classification (NCBI taxonomy): domain Bacteria; kingdom Pseudomonadati; phylum Pseudomonadota; class Alphaproteobacteria; order Rhodobacterales; family Roseobacteraceae; genus Leisingera; species Leisingera sp. MMG026. The sequence goes on from NZ_JAKFZM010000066.1 coordinate 15,635, forward strand.
CCTCAGATCACAGCCCGCCCCATTGGGCCCGGCCCGGACCCGGCGGTGTCACGGTTTACAGCCAGGGCACCGCGCAAGAGATCGCCGTCACGGACCACGGCGGCGGCAAATTGCAGCTCGCGGCGCCCGCCAGCCCGCTCAGCCTGGCCGCCCTGCTGGCTGCCTGCGAGGCCCTGTCCAGCCACGCGGCCGAGGAAGTGCTGGTCCTGCTGAAACGGGAAGACTTCGCCTCTCTTGAACAAGAACTACTCTCCACCGGTGCTGCCAGCCTGCTGGACGGCAGCTGGCTAGCAGTCTTTCCAGAGATGTTCTGGCAGGTTCCGGACCTATGGCTGGCGCAGCCGCCCCGCAGCTACCCGCAGGCGCAGGTGGCCGGGCCGCATGGCAGCCACCCCCTGCGGCCGCCCAAGCCGTCAGGCCTCCTCTACCATCGCCGCATCCCCTGGCTGCAGCAGACCTTCTCGCTGCGCGCGCTGGATCCTGCTGCGGACCTGGAGCTGTTCCACGCCTGGATGAACGACACACGCGTCGCCGCCTTCTTCGAGGAATCCGGAACCTTGGAATACCACCGGAACTACCTCTCCCGGATGCAGGTTGATCCGCATATGATGCCGGTCCTTGGCTGCCTCGACGGACGCCCCTTCTGTTACTTCGAACTCTACTGGGCCCGTGAAAACCGCATTGGTGCCCATTACCCTGCCGGGGACTGGGACCGCGGCTGGCATGTGCTGGTGGGTGACCCCGAAGCCCGCGGCGCCGACTACATCACCGCCTGGCTGCCCTCGCTGATGCACTACATGTTCCTGGCGGAGCCCCGCACCCAGGCGCTGGTCGGCGAACCCGCGGCCAGCCACACCCAGCAGCTGCGCAACCTGACCCGATCCGGCTTTGCCGCAGTCAAGGAATTCGACTTTGCCCACAAGCGCGCAACGCTAGTGCGGCTGGAGCGGGAGAATTTCTTTCAGGCCCGCCTCTGGTCCCGCCCCAGCCCCGCAAATCCCGGCCGTCCGCTGCAACTGTCCCCCTTTGCCCAACTGAAACCCGGAGAAACCCGATGAGCGAACCGCAACACATCCATGACATGATCGGCGTGGGCTTCGGCCCCTCTAACCTGGCCCTGGCCATCGCCCTGCAAGAGCGTGCGCAGGCCGGGGCGCCAAAGCTGGACGCCCTCTATCTGGAGGCCAAACCCCGCTTCGCCTGGCACCCGGACATGCTGCTTGAAGGCTCGGACATGCAGGTTTCCTTTATCAAGGATCTGGTCACCCTGCGCAATCCAGCCAGCCCCTACTCCTTCCTCAGCTACCTGCATGCACAGGGCCGGCTTGAGCGTTTCGTCAACCGAAAGAGCTTCTTTCCCAGCCGGCAGGAGTTCAACAGCTACCTCGCCTGGGCCGCCGCGCAGTTGGAGGATACCTGCCGCTATGGCCAGCGAGTGACCGGTGCCGAACCCGTCCAGGACCCCGGCGGCAGCGGTGAGGTGCTGGCCGTCACCACCGAGGACGAGACCGGCAGGCAGACCCGCTACCTGACCCGCGATCTGGTGCTGGCCATCGGCGGCAAACCCGCCATTCCGGACACTTTTGCTGCGCTGCAGGACCACCCCGGCGTGGTCCACAGCTCCAGCTACCTCAGTGCCGTCAAGCCCAGGCTGGCGGCAGCGGACAAGCCGCTGAAAGTAGCGGTCATCGGCTCGGGCCAGAGCGGCGCCGAGATTTTTATGGACCTCGCCAATGACCCGGCCCGGCCCCAAGTGGACTTCATCTTCCGCAGCCACGCGCTGAAGCCTTCGGACGACAGTCCATTCGTGAATGAGATTTTCGACGCCAGCTTCACTTCCCACGTCTACCAGCAGCCTGCAGACCAGCGCCGGGCGTTGATGGCGGAGTATTCCAACACCAACTACGCAGTCGTGGACGGTGATCTGATCGACCAGGTTTACGGGTTGTTCTACGAACAGGAAGTGGCCGGCGGCTCAGCCTACAGGCTGCTGCGCAGCACCTGCGTCACCGCTGCAGCAGCCAGCGGGCAACAGACGCTGCTGGCCTTGCAACCGGCTCAGGGCGGCGAATCCCGCAGCGGCGCTTATGACCTGGTCATCCTGGCAACGGGCTACCGCCGCCGTCTGGGAGAAACCCTGCTGGCCGGGCTCGAGCCGCACGTGCATTTTGAAAGCCCGGACCGGAACTACCGGATGCGGACCTGCGGGACCTTCCGCCCCCGCATCTTCCTGCAAGGCTACTGCGAGGAGACCCATGGGCTGAGCGATACCCTGCTGTCGGTTCTGGCGGTGCGCGTGGATGAGATTGCCGAAGCACTCCTGACGCCGCAGCCCGCACAACTCGCCGCCGCGGAATAGCTCGCCTCCGGCGGCCCGCAGCAGCGGGCCGCACACCCGTTAACGGCAATTACCCGCCAATTTCACACGCGAAGATTGACCTTGCAATCCACCTGGTTGATAACGGGAGCGCAACCCAGGGCCTGCACGCCCAAAGGCAGTTTTCCCAAAAAAACATCACCTTTCCGGACATTTATCCGGGTTCATACCGATGGGATTGCCATGCCGGATCATCCACGCGCGCGCGTCTGTGAAGCCTTGATTGAAGAACTTGTAAGCCACCGCAGGCTGCATCTGTGTTCCGCCCTGAAGCTGGTAGGCTCGTTAGACGCCGCCGAAGACGTGATCCAGAACACTGCCCTGAAATGCCTGTCTTTCAAGCCCGGCAGCCTGCCGGACAGACCCCGGCCCTATGTGGCGCGGATGGTGCGCAATGCGGCCATCGACTACCTGCGCAAATCGCGCCGTGAGATCCCCACGGATTTCGAGGACGAGGGCCAGCTGGCAGCGGCCGGCGTGACTCCCTTGTGCGGACGGGCAAGACTTGAAAGCAAACAGGCGCTGCAAGCGGTTGTCCAGAGCCTTGCAGACAGCACGCCGCGGAACCGCGACGTATTCCTGCGTCACCGGCTGGCCGGCGTGCTGCAAAAGGAAATTGCAGAGGAGCTTCAAGTCTCCCGCGCGTTGATCAATGTGATCGTACGCAATGTCCAGCAGCGCTGTGCCGACGGACTGAAGGGGGCAAGTTGAATTGGCGTCAAGCTTCTCCTATTGAATGGCTTTGCCGCGCAAATCGGGTGATGAGATTCATCTTGCGGATCCAGCATGATAGCTGGGAACCATGAGGAGTTGGTCCCCGACAAGGTACAAGATCACGAATTGGCCATCGTACAACGAGCCATTGATGCGCGTTGGTTCGAGCACAATGGCGAGCGC
>NZ_JAKFZM010000067.1:0-18100 GCF_021654205.1 Leisingera sp. MMG026
GAATGCCCAGCGCGTCGCAACCCGCTATGACAAGACTGCTGAAAGCTTCCTGGGCTTCATTGACATCACTTCTATCCGCCTTTGGCTCCGCATTTGTCAACATGGCCTAGGGAAATGTTCGGGTATCTATCGCGATGGGTGGCGGCATCTCGCCACCCGTTCAGTTTTTCAAAACTGATCTCGCGACGGTCTTCACCGGGTGCCCCGGCAAATCCCTTTGGTGATCAAGACATCTTCGACAGGTCGGCATTTCAGTCCCGACCAAGAAGCACCCGTCCGCAGCCGGACAACTTAAGCGGCCAGAACCACAGCTCTGGCCACATCCTTGTTATGTCCCCTGCCCTGCCGGGGAGGTCACAGCGATGGTGATTTTTCCCATACTAGAAGAGAGATATGATACTTCTTCGTCTAGCATGAGAAACCGCCCGGCTTCCTGCTCATCAGTGACAACAGATGAGATGATCGCGTCGTAAGGATTTGCTGCCTTGAAGACGGCCCCCGAAACAACATACCTGACTACTCCACGGACGATCTGGCGCGCTGTCGGCGGCATGAAGATCACGCCTTCCGGTGTCCCGGACATCAGGCCTTGCCCCTCGGCGATCTGTTCGTCCCGCACCAACCGGTGATTGGAGCCTTTGTAAACAAATCGTGTGGAAGCCGTGTCCCCAAGAACCTTCTGTACAAGATCATCAAAGCCCAAAATCATCTCTGCGCCAAAAGCGTCCTGACGGATTACACCGTTTCGCAGCGTCTGAATGCGTTCATCAGTCACAAACTTCTGCCACTCTGCCGGAATGACCAGGAAGGGCCCGCTGGGAAAGAAGCCTTCTCCGCTTTTTGAATCGCTGAACCCGGACCCGGAATCAAAGTTCCCCGTATCAATCATCCGCAGCAGCGTACCGCGATCGGTAAAATCCCCGCACAGGAAGAAGCCTTTCCGAGCGGCTTCGAAGTCTGCAAATGATCTGATGTCGCGATCGAACCGGACACAAAGTTCCACTTCATAATCCAGCAGCACGCCATCGCGCAAAGCCACGCTGGTAACTGGCGGTGTCGCAACGCCGAACTTGGGAAAGTTGAAGACCGACGAACTGAGGGTTTCTTCCGCATGCTCGGGGAAATTCGTTCCGCTTCCAATATGCAAATCCCCCCCGCCCGCAGCGGGCTTCAGCACATCGAATCTGTACTCACCCAGTAATCCCGCGGCTACATCTGTGCCCTGGGCCTGCAGCAACAGCGCTTTTAACGTCTCCTCTCCGACCTGATCAAACACGCGAAAAAGATCCGTATCCGGCGCTCCGCCATACCGGGTAAGGTCGACAGCTGTCACGTTATCGGGCGTCATCCCGACAACCAGAAGCGGGATCGCTTGGCCATTTCTGCCCTGCGCCTGAGCCAGGGTAATTGCCTTGCCAGCCGGCAAGACACCAGGCTTAAGGATCTGCCCATTCGTGGTGATCTGGTTCATGCGCGCGGGATCATCGTCAAGCAAGAAAGCCCAGAGCAATACGGCTGCACACATGGCCCCAACCGCGGAGATAATACGTTTCATTAAAGCCTCCAGTGATTTCGCCGCCTGCAACCGGCCTGGCTACCGCCAGGCCGACCGCGTGCCGACATTTTAGAATCGGAAGTAGATGCCTGTCGAAATCGCGGTTTGCCCCGAATCAAAGGTGACCGGACTGTCTTTGGCATCGCCCACCAGTTCCGCGTGGTTCAGCCCCAAAAAGATACCGGTACGGTCATTCAGAGCATAAGTGGCCTGCAGTTCGACACCAACCCGTTCAAACCCGGAGCCGGCCGCAAATCCGGCAAACGTCGAAGCAGCTGCTTCGGACGCGCTAACGCCATAAAACGCCTGAGAATAAGAGCTGTCGGCCCAAACGAGATAGGGGGCAGCAGAGAGTGAGAGGCGCGAATTGACCTGTCCGCTGAATTCCAGACTCATTGTTGCACGCGTACCTTCATGGCCTGCGCTTTCCAGCCCTCGGTTCAACTCCAGCCCGAAATCCGCAAACCCGAGATCATATTCGAGAAACGCTGTCAGCATTGCGCCGGCTTCGACATCGCGCAGCCCTGTCAGCCGGGAGTCATCAGAGGCGATCCGCTCGTCGAAATCATATCCGATTGCCAGACCCGCAGACAACCCTGACCCACCCTGGTTCCGCAGGGCGTAAACCCCCAACCCGCGGCCATCGAAGAAATAGCGCTCGCCCCATTCCAGACTGATGATCGGGAAGGCCGACGCTGAAGACTCATCGGAACCAGAAAACTCTGGGCCGTAGGACGTGCCCAGACCGATAACGCCTGTGAGGTTCTTTTCGCCGGCCAGGGCTGGTGCGCCCAAGAGTGCTGTAACTGCGGCGGCAAGGGCGAGAGGAGCCCTAAGAGACTGAGACATGGAGAAACCTTTTGATGATCATTCTCAAGCGCATAGGCTGCGCTTGGTACAGGCATCTCTCCTTATGGCGGCCCATAAAATACTGAATTCCCTGACCCGCTGTTATTGTGCATGAACGGTCTCCAAAAATCACAGACGGTCGCGTATCTACCGTTCAAGTTTCAGCGGTCGCACCTATGTAGCAATGGTAACTTGAACACCCAACCAGCACCAAGGAGGCTAGGTTATGCAACTGAGTTCTGGATCGCACGGGGGGATGAATATTGCCCTGTCGCTCTTCGGTCTGAGCGGTGTCAGCTGGCAACGGGTTTGGACCTATGCCGTCTCCCTCTCGTTTGCAGCAGCGCTGATCCTGACCAGTTTTTCCCCGCAGCCAACTGCAGAACTGAGCTATCTCGCGGCAGCCGCCTCCTGGTTTATCCATTTCTTCCTTTCCATCGGGATCGTCTTGGGCACCGCTATGCTATGCGTCCGGCTCGGCCTTGGCAGGACACCTTCTCTCACTGCGGGTATACTCTGTCTTCCAGTCCTGCTATCGCCTGTGTCACTGCTGCTCGACCAATGGTTCTCGGGCACCTTCAGCGCCCCCCCAGGCGTTATCATGCAAAACCTCTTCGATGAGTTTACTTCAGTTGGCCTGTCCGCTGTGGTCTGCAGCGCTTTTTTCACTATTGCAGCCAGCAAACTCGCAGCCGCCGTCCGTGAGCACCGCAAGCTATTGGCAGCCTTCCCCGCCACCGAACCTATGCTGAGAAGCGCGCTGCCTAACGTGCCCCACAACCTAGGCAATGATCTGATCCGGATTGAGGCCCAGGGGCATTATGTAAATGTTGTCACAGCCGACGGGAAAGTTCTGATAAAACAGCCATTTGCCGAAAGTGTGGCGGCGCTCGAGGAGTTCACCGGCCTTCAATGCCACCGGTCACACTGGCTGAATCTCAAGCACGCTAAGGTAATCAAACGTGTTGGCAGCGCCTATGCCTGCGAGATGTCCAACGGAGATAACGTTCCAGTCAGCCGACGGAAATACAGCGAACTGCGGCACAAAATATGATTGCAAGCTGGAGCCTGTGCACCAGAGCCACCGGCGTCCCTGCCCGTACCTGCCTCAATCACCGTAGTATCGCTTCCCCCCTGCGTCCGACAACGAGCAGCCTCACCCCGATCCTATCCGGCACCCTATGCAACGGGTATAAGGGGATAGCCCATGAGTGCCTGACAGAAAACCGCCATTGTGAAGACTGCGTATAGCGCACTCCAGCAAAACAGGCTACGCCGTCCAAGGCTGCCCCTGCGGTTCAATGCAAACGCAATAAGTGGCAGCAGTTGCATAGCGTGAAGCGAGAGAAAATGCGCGGGCCGCAAATCACCGGCGACGCGGGACCAGCCTAAAACAGGCAAGGTTGGCGCTCCCTCTGGATGCGCTCCGACAAAATGCCCATCCTGAGCGCTGAGATAAATCGCCACAATCATTGTAAGCAAGAAGGTCAAAAGGCCGCCCAGCCAAACCGCCTCCCGCAGAACCGGAGATATGTGGGCCTCATGGTCGTGTTTGATAAGCCAGGCAATGTACAGATTGACAATCAGAATACATATCGCGCTTGCGAACATCAGGCCCGAATACATCACGGTATGAAACAGGGAGCTCAAGTTAAAGTGCGAAGGCTCCGCCCTCGCGGCCTGATAGAAGATATAGACCATTTCTGCCAGAAAGCAGACCGACATCACGCCAAACGCGATCTGTAACGGCTTCCCACGGCGCAGTCGAGCTGACATAAAACTCTCGAAGACTTCTATCGTGGCGAAAAAGATCGCGAAGCTGAACGCGAACTTCATAGGCTTCGCCCAAACCGGTGCGCCATCTACCAACCGGTGATCAGCGAAGCTCCACAGCCCGCAAATCACCATCAGCGCCAAGGAAAAGACGGTCAACACTCGGAACCGGGTGCAATTCTGATAGTTTTCCCGACAGTCAGCTTCTTTAGAGCCTGTCACAAGATCGTCCTTTCCGCGGTGGCTTGTTTTTCCAGCCATGCAGATCCGCTGAGGCCATAGACAATCAGGATGGTCAGCAAATAGCCAATCGGCCCCAGCATGAAAACCAATATCAAAACAGGCACCTGAACAATTCGGGTGACACCGGCGACATCCAGCCGTGCAGCGGCCCAGCAGCCCACAATCAGGTCAAATGCCAGGTAATGCGCCCAGCCCGCCAGCAAGCCCCACTCGTTCGTCATGAACACAGCAAAGTCAGCGAGGCTGCCAAATCCCCCCCCGGTTTCGGAAAAGCGGCTTAATGCGACCGCCGTGTAAACCGCTGCAAGGATTGCAGGAATGAGCAGCCGCGGGAACAGGTTCAGCCAGCCGATACTGCGCGGACCAAGAACCAGAATGACCCAACCGGCTGTTGCAAGGCTGCTGGAATGCGAAAAAAGCGCTTCAGGCGTCAAACCCAACGTCTCCTGTTTTAGGCCAAGCCTCTATGGCACTTCAGCTTCTACAGCCTTCCACGATCTTGTTCCGAGCAAACATCTGAAAGCTCATTCCTGCGACAGATGCCGAGAAACCATGCACACGAAAATATGGTCGCGACAGCGATCTGTTTGGCAGCCATGTAATACCCGGGGCGGTGCCGCATGAACGCTGCCGTGCAATGACGGCTCGCAAGGCACGGGCCGTCTTGCGTCAGAAACCGCTAAAGCTGCACCAGGAGAGTTCTGGCTACAAGTCTTTCCGCAAGATCTTTCCCACCGGGCTTTTGGGCAGTTCGGACAGGAATGTAACATGTGTCGGAATCTTGTACCCCGTCAGATTTGCACGGCAATGGTCAACCACCATCTTCTCAGTCAGGCCATCATTGTTACGTTTGATGAATGCATGAGGGCTTTCACCCCGCTCGCTGTGCGGTTTGCCGACAACAGCCACTTCATCGACCTGCGGCAGCGCCTGGATAACCGCCTCCAACTCATTCGGGTAAACGTTGAAACCGCTGACCAGAATCATGTCCTTCTTGCGGTCGACAATTGTAACGTAGCCATCAGCGTCCATTGTTACGACATCCCCTGTCGCCATCCAGCCGTCCTGGAACGTCTCGCCACCTGCTTCCGGCTGATTGCGGTACCCGGTTGCAATATTTGGCCCCCTTACATGCAATTCGCCGGGTTCACCGATGCCCATTGGATTGCCCTGATCATCGGTTATCTTGGCATCTAGACCGGGCACAATGAAGCCGACCGTGCCTGGCTTGCCGCGGCCATCAAACGGGCTGATCGCAATGATACAGGTAGACTCCGTCATTCCGTACCCTTCGGCGATCGGACCAACCGCCGCCTGCCAGCGCGACGCCGTATCCTCCTTCAACGCTGTGCCGCCGCCGATCGTAAGCTCGATTTCAGGCTTCATCTCCTGGAACCAGTCCTGTGCCATCAGCCCATTGAACAGCGTGTCAACACCCGTCAGCCAGTCTATTGGGTAGTTCTCAAATGCGGGTTTGAGATTGGAAACCGGATTTGGGTTCGGGATCAAGATATTGCGCCCGCCTTGGGAGGTGAACAGCATCATGTTCACGATCAGCGCGAAGATATGGTAGTATGGGATGACCGTAAGAATTGAGTTCTGCCTGTCTGGGTCCAGCGCGTCCCGGACACTGCATTCAAGCATTTCAAGGACGTGTGCGACATTGTCATGTGTCAGCTCAGCGCCTTTGCTGGCTCCGGTTGTGCCGCCAGTATACTGTATGAAAGCCGGCGCAGAGCAGTCCTTGCCCTCTGCCAAGCAGTCTTTGCCGCGATGGCGGCCGCCCTTTTCCAGAGCGTCTGCAAAATTCTCATGGTCGAACGGCACGTCCGGTACCTGTTTGGCCACATTGCGCAGGTAGTGTTCCAACTGCGACGACACTTCCTGCGGAAAAAAGTCCCAGACAGCCGCAACAATCACCCGGTCAACTGGCACATCTTCAAGCGCCTTGGACAGCCGGTCCGCAAACAGATTGAACCCGAACAAGACTTTGGCGCCGGAATCCCGAAGCTGATGGGCGATCTCGCGCGGGGTATATAGCGGGTTGAGATTGGTCACCGTCAGACCGGCACGCAGCGCACCAAACAAAACAACCGGATAGTGAAGCGAATTCGGCAACTGTACCGCAACTACATCCCCCGGCTGCAAGCCCAGATCTTCGCGCAGGTAGGCGGCCACCGCATCTGCAGCTTGACCGATTTCCGCATATGTCTTGTCCAGGCACTGCCCGCCAGGCAGCACAAGAGAAAAGCCTACACGATCAGGAAACGCCTTTACCGTGTCAAAGAGAATGTCTGAAACATGTGCATAGCGCCGTGCGTTCGGATCATATGCGGCCTGTGCAGCTGTGTATGAGCGGTCCCACCAACGACTGTTCCCATCGATGCGCCGAGTGCTTTCTGCGAGTGTTTCCGTGGTTGGCATGTTCGTTCCTCCCTTATCGTTTTTCCTAAATCAGGATTTCAATATCGCTGAGCGCAAAGGCAACGCAGGCGTGCGTCCAGCCAAACGTGCGGTCAGAACTGCGCAGGTGGGATTGCGGCGGGTTGAATACATCGCCCGACAAGACCTTGACCCGGCACAGGCTGCATTCACCAGAACGGCAGGCATTTTCCGCCTGGTAACCGTTGCGCTCCATCGCGTTCAGCAGCGGCTCGCCGACGGGCATCTTGAACTGTCCCCGGCCGCGCACGGTAACAGTGACTTCTTTACTGGTCTCAAGGCCCTGCGGCCAGCCGGTCAGCTTCTGCGGCGCTGGCGGCGGCCCGTTTGCTTCAATCCGAACGCGGCGGCCGGGCACTCCCAGTTTTTCCAATTCCGGCTTACAGAAGTCATACATGGCGTTCGGGCCGCAAAGATAAAACATCTTGCCGTCAACATCGCCGGTCAGACGCTGGATCATTTCCGCGCTGAGATATCCGGTGTGGCCTGTATAATCCGCGTCTGGTTCAGAGATAACCTCATCAACGGTCAGGAAGTCATGCTGTTCTGCCAGTGCCTGCAGCTGTTGCCGGAAAATGATGTCATCCGTGCTGCGCGAACCATAGATCAGGTGGAAGTTCAGCGGGCGCTTCTTGTTTATGATATCCCTGATCATGCTCATTGCCGGCGCAACACCGGACCCGCCGGCCAGGAAAACCAGATCCCCCCCGTGGAACAACGGATTGTAGTAGAAGGAACCCATCGGGCCGGAGCTTTGCAAGATCTGGCCTTCGAACATCTCGCCGACCATGTAGGGGCTGACAAAACCTCCGGGCACACTGCGAACCGTCACATCATAATAGTCCCTGCTTTGCGGCGCGGACGAAATGGCAAACGGGCGGGCCGTCTCAACTCCGTCGACAGTCAGAAACAAATTGATGTACTGCCCTGCCTGAAACGGAGGCAGCGGTGAGCCATCATCGCTCAGCAAGCGCAGGCTGCACGCCGTCGAGGTTTCGCGGATGATTTCACCGACTGTCAGGGTCAGCCGCTTGGGGTGCAATTTGCGGATCTGCCGCGCGACCGCATTCCGGTCTGCGGCAAAGTTGCTGCCTTCTTGAGCCAGTTCAGCCTTCTCGGCGCAGACCTTGTCATAGGCGGCAATCACATTCAGTGTGGATTTTGTGCTCATGGTTTCACTCCGCAGCCAGTAGTTGAGTGTTGTTGCGCACGACAGTGTTCGCCGCAGACAGCCCCGCCATATAGGTTGGCTGGAATCCGCCCGGACCGCTCCAGGCCCCTGCAAGATAAAGGCCTTCTGGCCCTCTAAGGCGTTCGCGGAACACCGGGGTTTCCAACGCGTTCTGATCAAAGCCGTAAATCGCGCCGCCAGGCGTGTTGAGGTAGCGCATAACCGTCAATGGAGTGGCGACCTCGACCTCTTCGATATGGTCTTTCAACCCCGGATAGACCTGTTCCGCCAGCGCAATCAGGCGCTCTGCAAAGTCATATTTCGCATCAAAATAGACTTCCGGGTCCATCGCCTCCCATGGGGCGGCGTATTGGGCACACATCAGCCCGATCATCGACTTTCCGTCCGGCGCAAAGGACGGGTCGTCATAGTTGTAGCAGGTGAACAGGCAGCCGGCCGGATCTGTCAGCGCGTTGGCTGTTTCAAAAACCACACGGTCGTCCAGATCAGAGCAAATAAAGTTGGACGCGGCGGTCACGCCCAATTCCTCCGGCGAAACATCAAGCCCCATATAGACAATGAACCCCGAGACCCCGACACGGCTGTGGCGGAATATCTGCTGCACCTGTTCTGGAGCCTCATCCCAATCCAGCAACTCGTTGAACGTATGGATCGAACTTGAATTTGAAACCACATGGTTACAGCTGAAGCGATCCCCATGTTCTGTGGTCACCCCACAGACCCGGCCACCTTTAGTATGGATGGTTTGCGCCGCAGTATTGAACCGCACTTCACCGCCGGCTTCCATAAAACTGTCCAGCAGCGCGTTGGACATCGCCTGCGACCCGCCCCGCATGTGGTAGGGGCGGTATTCGGCATAGAGAAAGAACATTGGCCCCAGTTCGACAAAAGGCAGCTCGTCGAGGGGCAGCCCTAGATACGGCCAATATGCACCCAACGCTGCCTTAAGACGCTCATCCGCAAAAAACTCATCCAGCACATCACGCGCTGTGCGTACTCCGTATTTGACGACATTGGGACAGCGCTGCTCCAATTCTTCCGGGTCTTTTGATGCCTTGGCCCGCGGGAACAGCACATAATATTCATGTGTCAGCTGTCCGCAGACCTTCATGAAATCGCGGATTTTCCCGGCTTCCTCCGGAAACTCGCGGCTCAACACCGCAACAATCCCAGGAATGCTTGCAGGCAGCGTGACATCCACCTTGCCCGGAACGCAGAACCGGTAGATTTCGCCTTCCTCGACAAAATCAACCTTATCCATCACGCCAAGTTCCTCAAATGTCTGGCGCAGAACAAAAGGGTTATCATCAGATCCCATCCCGCTCAGCTGGTGGAGCGCGACCTCGAACTCGAATTCTCCCCGCACGAAAGACGTCCCGCATCCGCCAGGGATATTATGCCGTTCAAGCAGAAGCGTCCGCAGCCCCTTGCGCTGCATGCCCGCAGCGGCGGTCAGGCCGCTGTTGCCTGCACCAATGACAATCGCATCATAATCTGTCATGTGTTCGTTCCTCATGTCGGACTTTGCATTCAGGCGCATGCCTGGGCCTGGGGGTTGCTCAGGCTCTCAGCCAGTGTCAGCCCTTGCTGAATGGCGCGCTTTGCATCGAGTTCGGAAGCCACATCGGCGCCACCGATCAGGTGCGCCGGGACCCCGCGAGCCTGCAGCCCCTCCAGCAGATCCCGCCTGGGAAGCTGGCCTGCACACACCACAACCGTGTCGACGTCCAGAACTTCACTTTGGCCATTCACGGTCACATGCAGCCCCGCGTCATCAACCTTTTGATACTGAACCCCGCCCAGCATCCGCACCTTGCCCAGCTTCATCTCAGCGCGGTGAATCCAGCCGGTGGTTTTGCCCAGCCCAGCACCCAGGGGCGTTGTTTTGCGCTGCAGCAAAGTGATATCCCGGAACGGAGCATCCGGTGCCGGCGCCTCCGCGAGCCCGCCGCGCAAGCCGCCTTCGCCCTGACCCCAGCCAGGGTTCACACCCCATTTCCGCATGAAAGAGGGAACATGGGCATGGTCATGCCCCGGCGCGGCCAGAAGAAACTCTGACGTGTCAAAACCGATGCCGCCCGCACCGATGACTGCCACGCGTTTTCCCGCGACCACACGCCCGGTCAGAATGTCGATATAGCTGCACACTTTGGGGTGATCTGCGCCGGGAATGTCCAAGTCGCGCGGCTCAATCCCCGTGGCCAGAACCACCTGATCAAATCCGGCTTCCAGATCAGGCAATCCAACCCGAATGCCAAGCCGGATCTCCACACCAGTGCGCTCAAGCCGGTTGCCGAAATAACGCACGGTTTCATCGAATTCGGTTTTCCCCGGAACATTGCGCGCAATGTTCAGCTGCCCGCCAATCTTCTTTTCGGCATCAAACAGAACAACCTGATGACCCCGCTCCGCCGCTTCGCTTGCAAAGCTCATACCCGCAGGGCCTGCTCCCACAACGGCAATCCGCTGCGGCTTGTCCGAAGGGGTCGTGGCAAAACGCGTTTCGTTACAGGCCCGCGGGTTCACCAGACAGGAACAGGTCTTCATGCTGAAGATATGGTCCAAACAGGCTTGGTTGCAGGCGATGCAGGTATTGATGGCCGCCTCATCCCCATCGAGGGCCTTATTCATGAAATCCGCATCCGCCAGAAACGGGCGCGCCATCGACACCATATCCGCATGGCCATCGCGTAGGGCCTCTTCCACCTGATCCGGTGCATTGAACCGGTTCGAGGTGATCAGCGGGATCGAAACCTCTCCCATCATCCGCCGGGTCACCCAGGACCAGGCCTGCCGGGGCGTGGCCTGTGCAATAGTGGGGACTCTGGCCTCGTGCCAGCCAATTCCGGTGTTCAGGACAGTGGCACCGGCTTCTTCCAGCGCTTTGGCCAGTTCTACCACTTCTTCCCAGTCGGAACCGCCCTCAACCAGGTCAATCATTGATAGGCGGAACATGATGATGAAGTCCGGGCCGACCATCTCGCGGGTCTGGCGTACAATTTCAACAGGAAAACGGATACGGTTCTCATAGGCGCCGCCCCATTCATCGGTGCGGTGATTGGTGCGTTGCGCAATGAACTGGTTGATCAGGTAACCTTCTGAACCCATGATCTCGACACCGTCGTACCCACCTTCCTGGGCCCGCTGGGCGCATTTGGCGAAGTCATGGATCGTCCGTGTGATATCCGCACCTGTCAGCTCGCGAGGCACATGCGCTGAAATCGGTGCCTGAATTGCTGATGGCGCAACAGATCCGGGCGCGTAGGAATACCGGCCAGTGTGCAGGATCTGCAATAGAATGCGGCCGCCTTCATCATGCACCGCCTGTGTCACACGCTGATGAATCGCCAGGGATCTTGGTGAGTCAAGCCGCCCGTAGCTGTCTGGCTTGCTGGGAATACCGGTGCTGCCTTCTTCGTTCGGAGCAACGCCTCCAGTCACGATAAGCGCGCAGCCGCCGAGCGCGCGCGCCGCATAAAAGGCTGCTATCCGTTCACCTGTCTGGTCAATTTCTTCCAGGCCTGTGTGCATGGACCCCATGATGACCCGGTTGGGCAGGGTGACGTGCCCCAGTTCAATCGGCTCAAATGTCAGTGGATATTTCATCTTGCTTCTCTTCGGCAGTCTTCGAACGCTTCAGCGCAAACGAAGATGTTACGATTCAGTGGCGAGGTTTGTTCCCGAGGCTGCTCAGGCCAGCGCCGGAGCACGGAGCTTGCGGACCAGGAAAGCAAAGCCTAAGCCGGTGACATAGGCCCAAGGCAGGTAGAAGAAGGTTGGTCCCAAAAGCTCAGGTGCGTTCAAGATTCCCATGATGACCACGATCGACATGGAGATATTCTGCATCCCGACTTCGACGGTCACCGCGCGGGTTTCATCTTCCTTCAGGCGGGCCATCCGCCCAAGTACGAAGGCAAGCCCCATCATCAGCACATTCAGCACCACCACCGCGCCAAACGCATCAAACGCTGAAATCAGATGCATACGGCCAGCCACAAACAACAGGGACGTGATCAGAATGGTCACGAAGCCACCGATAAACATCGGCCGGCGGACCTTGACCGCAAACACAGGGGCCACAGCTCCCACCACGATCCCGCTCACAACCGGCAAGAACGTCGTCAGAAATATACGAAACGCCGTTTCCCAGAACGGCAGGTGCAGCGTCGTGCTTTCGCCCAAGAAGAACTCAATTCCCAGTCCGATGATGAAAGGCACCGTCAGAAAGGCCAGAACACTGGCAACTGCTGTCAGTGACACCGAAAGCGCGACATCCCCACGGGCAACGGCGCAAACAGCATTCGATGGCGCCCCTCCCGGGCAAGCCGCGATGACCATTAACCCCACTGAAGCCGCCGGGGACAGGTCCATGGCAATGGCTATACCTGCAGCCGCCAGCGGCAGAAGCAGGATCTGTCCGGTGATGCCCAGAAACAGCGCTTTGGGCTGCCGCAAAACGCGTAGAAAATCGGCCGCCGACAGCGACGTTCCCATGGAAAACATGACCGACACTAACCCGGCAAGCGCGATGCTGGTGATGATTGCCCCGATGTCCATCGGCTCCTCCTTCATATTAGGATTACACTGTAAACCTGAAGGGCAAAAATAACCTAGCCAGTTCTCCCGGAACGTAGCGTCAACCCAACTGCATAGCCCTTATCGACGCCGGAGCAGACCGGCAGATAATGTCCGCAAGTTCTTGTATATCAACATTAAAAACTAACTTCCGCGATAGGTGAAGCTGCAGCGCCCCATGCAGGGACGACCATAACCAATGCGCCGCTGCATTCGGTGAAACCGGCAGATTTTCCGCAGCACAAAACGCGGAAACCACGTCCAGATTCACTTGCCAGCTCAGCGATTCCCGATTGGCGGATTCACCAAAGTCACTAAGAATCCGCTCATAGGCGTCAAACTCCCAGGGGTCGAACATCAGGCGGTATTCGTTTGGATGCGCCAGGCCAAACAGCACGTATGCCCGGCTTACCTGTACCAACGCATCGTATGGATCCTCTGTGGTGCCCTGTGCCTTGCGCATCTGTTTTGTCAGGCCCTCAAACGCCTCGAGGCGTAACTCCATCAGGATATGATCTTTGCTCGGAAAATGCTTGTAGGGCATCATCTGCGATACACCGATGACACCAGCGACAGAGCGCATAGACACCGCCGAGACTCCGCCCTTTTGCAGCAGACTCTTTGTTGCCTTTAGTATCTGGCTGCGTGGTGCTGATGCCCTGTCGAACTTCATAAAACCGCCTCAGAATAAACACTGTCGACCGCCCTTGTCGGGCGGCTACCCCGCCGTGTCAATTCCCCGCTACTGCAGGCAGCTGTGCGATTGCCGCCAATGTTCCTGCAGTCTCACTGCACTTCTGCCACCTGACTGCATTTACCGGCACCTGCGCCAAAATCACCATAACGCTGATCGTTTCGCGCCTACACAAGCCTTCCGTCAGGAGCCAAATTCACCGGCATATCCATGAAACATCGCTATCAGTGAAAGAGACCATCCGATGAAGAAGGCCCCAGTTTGCGACATCAGCCATGGCCAACTGTCCAAATTCCACAGTGAAGCCGCTTTTTCCTACGCCTTCGGTCTCGCCTATGCCGACCACATACGCGAAACCGCCGAGACCATTCCGGAAAAACCAGTCATCTTCCTGAAGCACGGAGCTCCTGTAGTGAACCAAGAAACCGTCAAAACACCCAGTATTGACGAAATGCTGCAGGCAACTTTCAAGATTGAACCAGCAATCCGGGATCAGGTTGAGCCTTTGCGCGACAAGATCGGCCCGATGCTCGATTATGAAATTGAACTGGGTGTTCAGATTCTCGAGGACTGCAAGCTTCAAGATCTTGAAGCAGGTGCGCCACTGCCCAGAATTGGCTATTTCCTGGCAAATGACGTTACCACCAGAACGGTGCAGCTGTTTGGCCAGCTTTGCGACAGCCGACTGCCCTGCTGGACTGAATGCAAAAGCTTCGACGGGTTCTTTCCCACAGCCGATACGCTTTGGGTGCCCAACGAGGACGCTCGCGACAAATTCCCGGATGTGACGCTGCACCTGAAGGTTAACGGTAAGACGCGGCAGAAGGAACCGGTCAGCAGCCTCATATACACACCCAGAGAGCTGTTGACCCATGCCGCACGATTTGCCCCCGGCCGCAGGCTCAACGCCGGAGACCTGTTGGTAACCGGAACTCCGGCAGGGGTGACCTTTAAGGTCAACCGCCTCAAGCGCCAGATCGCCCGCGCCCTACCCGCCCGCTTTTTGATCGGCGCTATGGTCTCTGCCGGGAAGGCAAACTCTGACTATCTGAAGCCAGGAGATGTGATTGAAGCTGACGCCGAATGGCTGGGCAGCCACTCCTTTACAATCACCTGAAAATCATGAAATTCCCTTGCCCGCTTCCGGTACTCATCGCTCTTGTCTGAAAAAGCCTATCTGGCTAGTGTCTCGGCCGATGGCACAGAATACTGGTGTGGGCATTGGGGATTTTTCCCTGCCCTTCGAATACGCCGAGCTCTTGATAACGTTTGCCTCGGACCAAGGGGTTCCCGCCAGCACTCTGCTGTCGGGAACCGGGCTTACGATTCCTGATCTGCTGTCACAACCCCGGTATATCCGCAGCGACAGTTACAGTACTCTTGCAGGCAATCTTTGCGCCGCAACTGGAGATCCGCTGCTGCCCTGGAAATACGGTCGACTGTTGAGCCTCCAACCTCATGGCATGTTCGGTCTTACACTGCGCAGCGCTACCCGATTGTCCAAGGCCTATGAATACCTGCCCGAGTTCTTTTCCACACGCAGCGGTGGCAGCCAGGTCCTGCAAACCCGGCGTGATACGGAAACCTTCGATATTCTGATCAAGTCGGGTAATCGCAATACTCCAGATCGTGTTGTCCAGTTCCACACTATTGCCAGCCTGGTCAACATGGCATGGATCAGCCGCACCTTGACCGGCACATCCAAAACCGAGTTGAGTGACACTATTTTTTTGGTCTGGCCTGCGCCGAGCGAGGATGGATGGGCCGCATATCTGCCGCCAGGAACCAGAACAGTCTTTAACCACAAAGAAAGTTACTTCAGCCTTCCGTTGGCCATGATGCGACTGCGGGTAAGGTCAGGCGGGAAACAAATCAACTCCGCCGCAGTCTCCAAATTGAGGCAAGAACTGTCCCTCCCGCCGGAAACAATGGATATAGTCGGCCGTGTTGGCTGGGCAATCCATAAGACAGGCTTCAAAGACAGCACAATTGAGACCGCATCAGAGCTTCTTGGGGTCTCGCCTGCGACGTTGAAGCGACGGCTGGGTGAAAAGGGAGCGACTTTTCTAGCCGTCAAGAACGCGCAGCGTTTTGGCGTTGTCCGCGACTTACTGCGTTCTACGACCCTGTCCTTGGACGAAATCGCATATCGGGCGGGCTACGAAAACTCCAGCAACCTGTCCAAAGCTTTTCGCCGCAACTTCGGCATATCCCCTGGCGTATACCGCAAGTCACTTAGCAAGTATTGAGCCAGTTGGACCAGACATCTGAACTTCTGGCACATGGTGAGCTGATCGGCATGAGATATCCCTAAGGACGTGATCAAGACGTTCCCAGGGAGGTATGAAATGCGGGTGAACATTACGCTATGGCTGGCCGGTTTGATCCTGGCCGCCTTGGGCATTCTTCAAACCTGCCACGGCTTTCTAGGCTGGCTAAATGATGAAGCAGCAATTGTGACCTGGATCTTTGGCGCTGCCGCTCTGATCTTGGGTACGATCGCCCTAATCCTTGTCTGTATAGCGGATTACCGCGCCTGGATCGCACTAGGTGAAGGAGGCCTCCCTTCTAATCTGCGCGGCTGGCTTACAGTGACCGCAATGCGGCCGTTGGCCGGAGACCCTCTGGACCAATCCGTCTTTTCTTCCAGGCTGGGCAGTGAGGCTGATGTCGCTTATCTGGATTGCCTGCCGGGCCGGGATATGCCGCGACCGACTGTTGCGCCGCACGCAGTGCCACACCGCCAGATCGACCAGTTTCCAGACACCGCAACAATGAGTGATCTCTCCGCAGCCTTCGACGATATCGTCGCGAAGAATGCGGCCCGCCTCCAGTACAAGCTCAGCCGTTACGAAAAGCACAATCAGGCGATCTGGCTGCAGGATATTGATGGCGGCAATCCAGCAACCGGAAAGGAAGGGGAAATAGGGCACTTCCACCCATCGGACGGCTCTATGCACACAATACTAAGTCCCAGCGACGCCAAACAGGTCATAGACAAAGGCTGGGGTGAACTGCATTCGATGGCGCGTTTCAAGCGTATCTTCCCCACAGACACCTTTCTCATGCTCTATGCACCAGCCAAGCCCGAGCATGTTCCCGTGATCAAATCCATCATCTTGGCAGCTACTCGCTACGCACTGCCTGTACATGACAATCAACTCAAAGGATAAGAATATGCGACGCTGGCTTTTAATCGGAACTGCGGTTATCGCCCTTTCAGGGGTAGGTGGTGCCGCACTCATGTCCTCGATGGGTGCATTCAACAGCATCACAACACAATATGACGCCGCCTGCACCAGTGTCGGCGATATGGCAGGCCCAGAAGACCTGGCAATCGACTATGATGCTGGGGTTGCATTCATTTCCTCACTGGACAGGCGCGCAGGTATGGCCGGGGATACCGCCACCGGCGCAATCCACCGGCTGGACTTGGATGGCAGCAACTCTCTGACCGAAATGAACGTAACCGGTCTGGATGCCGCTGTTCCGTTTCTCCCCCATGGAGTTGACCTGAAAACAATCGGTGGAACGCAGTATCTCTTTGCACTAAACCACCGCAGCGCAACCGATCCCGCTGCCGGGCATGATATCTTTGTGTTTGAGGTGCGCGAAAATACGCTGGATCTTGTAGAGCATTATCAGAACAGCGGCATCCGCTCCCCCAACGATCTGGCAGCCATTGATTTGAACACCGTCTATTTCAGCAACGACCGCGGCAAGTTCGGTAATTTTGCCAACCTCGTCGAAATGATGCTAGCCCAGAAAATCGCCGATGTTTCCGTTTACGATCAGGGTGAGGTCTCCCTTTCCGCGCCCATGGCCTTTGCTAATGGCGTGGCTACAATCGACGATGGAAAAACCGTTTACGCAACCGCGATGCGCGAAAGCGTCCTGAAGGAGTTCAAACGTAACCCGGCCACAAACACTCTGACCCTGGTGCGCGAAATCTCTGTTGGCGAAGCACCTGACAATATCAGTGTTGCCGAAGACGGCAGCCTCTGGGTGGCCAGCCACTTGAACCTGATGGCCTTTGACGGCCACATCAAAGATGCCAGCGCACTGTCACCCTTCCAGGTCTACCGCGTTGATCCGGCCACCGGGGACAGCAAGCTGATGCTGGAGAATGACGGCTCTCTGCAGTCCTCAGTCAGCGTTGCAGCCCCATATAAGGACAAGATTCTGTTGGGGACCGCCTTTCAGTCCGGTATTAAGGTTTGCCCCCTTTAATCCGGGACATGCCTGCAATCAGCCGGTCTCCCCCTCCCCAAGAGTGGGGGAGGCCCGCAAAAAGGATCCTCCATGCAGGCTTCCGGCATTGCTCTCCATGAGGCTCTGATGATGTGACCGCCCCCGACGGCATCACTGTGCCAAGGTGGGTCTGCAACGATCCACAAAGGTGTCTGACGTCAGCACCTGTGGGAAAGATTTGAGGATTTGAACAACGGAGGATTTCTGGTTCATCGTAACCGTCAAGGAGTGAAGATGAACAAGAAATCCGGAACCAGCAAAGCCGCGGCTGACCAGCTGGTCAAGAGCATCCGCCGCAAGATCCGTCAGGCCTATTCGGCGGAGGAGAAGATCCGCATTGTTTTGGTCGGCCTTCGAGGTGAGGAAAGCATTTCGGCACTGTGTCGGCGCGAAGGCATTTCCGGGAGCCTGTATTACAGCTGGTCCAAGGAGTTCCTCGAAGCAGGGAAACGCCGTCTGTCCGGCGATACGGCCCCGGCAGGCGACATCGCCTGAAGTGAAGGATCTGCGGTCTGAGGCCCTGGCT
>NZ_JAKFZM010000068.1:0-16176 GCF_021654205.1 Leisingera sp. MMG026
ACAAAGGGTTTTTCAACGACATCGGCTCTCACGTTGTTTCCGCTGCGCGAAAGACGAACAGCTGCTTTGCTGAAAATCTCATGGGCAAAGAGCGTTCCGGTACTCGATGTCTAAACGCTCTTTGCCCATGCTGGCGTGGGGGCTAAGTATCGACCAAAGCAACACTGTAGATTTCTTCCACCAGAAAGAAGCAGACGGCCGGTACGCGTCTCAGCCCTGCGCCGCCTCCAGCGCCGCTTTCAGGTCGGCGATCAGGTCTTCCGCGTCCTCCAGTCCGACCGAAAAGCGCACCAGGCCGGGCGTGATGCCCAGCTCCGCCTTCAGCTCATCGCTGAGGCGCTGATGGGTGGTGGTAGCCGGGTGGGTGGCGATGGATTTGGCATCGCCCAGATTGTTGGAGATCACCGGGATGGTCATTGCGTTCAGGAACTTGAACGCCGCGTCCTTGCCCCCCTTCAGGTCCAGCGACAGCACGGTGCCGCCCTTGCCGCCCAGCTGAGCCTGCACCAATGCGTTCTGCGCGTGACCCTTCAGACCGGGATAGATGGTACGCTCCAGCGCTGCATGGCCGTCCAGCGCTTCGGCGATTTTCAGGGCGCTGTCCGCCTGGGCGTTGACCCGCAGGTCAATGGTTTCGAGCCCCTTCAGCATCACCCAGGCATTGAACGGGCTGAGACTGCCGCCGGTGTGCTTCATATAGGGTTCCAGCGTGCCGCGGATGAAATCCTTGGTGCCCAGCACCACCCCGCCAAGCGCCCGGCCCTGGCCGTCGATATGCTTGGTTGCGGAATAGATCACCACATCGGCGCCCTGTTCGATCGCACGGGAAAACACCGGTGTCGAGAACACGTTGTCCACCACCACCGTCGCGCCTGCTGCATGGGCGATCTTTGCAACCGCGGCAATATCGATCACCTCCAGCGTCGGGTTCGACATGGACTCGAAAAACACCGCCTTGGTGTCCGGGCGCACGGCCTGCCGCCAGGCATCCAGATCAGTGCCGTCGATAAAGGTTACCTCGACCCCGAAGCGGCCAAGAACATCCGCCAGGATATAGTTGCAGGATCCGAACAGCGCCTTGGCCGACACGATGTGATCGCCCGCTTTCACCAGCGAGGTCAGCGCGCCGTTGACCGCCGCCATGCCGGAAGCAGTGGCAAAGGCGTCCTCAGCCCCTTCCAGCGCTGCTATGCGCTTTTCGAACATATCGACGGTCGGGTTGCCGTAACGGGCATAGATGAACTCATCCGGGCCGGTCTCGATGAACCGCGCCTCGGCCTGCTCAGCACTCTCGTAGACAAAGCCCTGGGTCAGGAAGATCGCTTCGCTCACCTCGTTGTACTGGCTGCGGCGGGTACCTGCGTGAACCAGCTTGGTGCGGCTGTTCCAGTTGTCGCTCATCTTCTGTCTCCTCGCGCCTGTCGCGCATAAAAAAACCCCAATCGGCCAAGCGAAAGGGGGTCCTTCACGTCCTGACCTCTTTAGCGGGAGTGTTTAACGTGGCCCGCAATCCGGTAACAAATCGCCACGATGTGATGTCCGGGCTTTACGCATATTGCGGGATTCGGTCAAGCGGCAGCGTCTCGCCCAGTCACACGGAAGTGAGCGGCGGCGCCTCTTGCCTCACCACCGCTGCCCGTGCTCCAGTGGCCGGGCATCTGACGGAGGACGACCATGCGGGAGCCGATCCAGCTGTATTACTGGCCAACGCCGAACGGCTGGAAAATCTCCATTGCCCTGGAGGAGATGGGCCTGCCTTACCAGGCCACGCTGATCGACATTGGCAACGGCGGCCAATTCGCGCCGGAGTTTCTGAACATCTCCCCCAACAACCGGATGCCTGCGATCATCGACCCGGACGGCCCCGGCGGCGCACCGGTTTCCCTGTTCGAAAGCGGCGCCATTCTGCAGTATCTCGCCCGCAAGACCGGGCAGTTCTATGGCGCGGATGAACGCGCCCGGCTGGCAGTGGACCAATGGCTGATGTGGCAGATGGGCGGGGTCGGGCCGATGGCGGGCCAGGCGCACCATTTCCTGAAATACGCGCCCGAGGATCTGCCCTATGCCAAAGACCGCTACCGGAACGAGGTGGCCCGCCTTTACGGAGTTCTGGACCGGCAGCTGGCGGAGAATGAGTATGTGGCGGGACCGGACTGCACAATTGCCGATATGGCGGTCTGGCCCTGGGCCTCGCTGTGGGAAGGCCAGCAGCAGGTAGTGGAGGACAAACCGCATCTCGCCCGCTGGCTGGAGCTGATGTGGTCCCGCCCTGGTGTGGTAGCGGGCCGGGCGCTGCATGCAGAGCTACGCGGCGACCGCTCGGACACCAAGGCGCAGCAGGTGTTGTTTGGCAATTGATGCAAAAAGGGCGCCTGCGGCGCGGGTATTTAAGACCAGAAAGAAGCGATGCCGCAGAGCAGCGCAGGTGCGCTGCCCGGCCCAAGGCTTTGCGCCTCATCCTGGATGAGGGGCAAAGGCGCGGGAGCCCGCCCCTGTCAGCCGCAGATTACTCCGCTGGTCCGGCCTCTTCCTCGATCCCGAATTTCTGCAACAGCTGCCCCTGCATCATGAAGAAGGCAAACATCGCCACCGGCAGGCCGAAGGTTTTGAAATAGACCCAGATGTCGGTGCTTTGGGTCCGCCAGATCAGCTCGTTTGCCACCGCCAGGCCAAAGAAAAAAACGCACAGCCGCCGGGTCAGGATCATCCAGCCCTCCTGCTGCAGCGGCATGACTTCCTCCATCACCACCTTCAGCCAGCTTTGCCCGCGCATAAGACCGATGCCCAGAAGCCCGCCGAACAGCAGATACAGCATCGTCGGCTTCATCTTGATGAACCGGTCGTCGTTGAGCCACACCGACATGCCGCCGAACAGCACCACCAGCACCAGGGTCGCAAATTGCATCTTCGATAGATGCCCGGTCAGCTTCCACAGAGCGAGCGTGGACGCCACCATCAGCGGAATAAACGCCGCGGTGATCACGATAAAGCCCTTGTACTCATGGCCGCTGATCAGAAACACCTCATCCTTCAGCTTCAGATAGCCAATGAAAAAGAGGACAATCGGGCCCAATTCCAACAGCATCTTCAGGGTCGGGTTGATCTTCTTTGCGGCCATGGGGCCTCCTGTCAGTTCTGCGCGCGGTCTCAGCCGCCAATTTCCACTATCACGGCGCCCAGCGCGATCAAAGCCATCAAGGCAATCCGGCGCGGCCCCACGGTTTCCTTCAGCACCAGCCACCCGATTAGGGCGGCAAACACGGTGGAGGTCTCGCGCAGCACCGCTGCCTCCCCGACCTTGTCCAGCCTTGTGGCCAGCATGATCGCACCAAAGGACGCAAAGGCGAGCAGCCCGCCAAAGAAGCCACGGACCATCAGCGGCCCAGGTGCCGGCGGCGCGGGCATTCGCCGCCAGCGGGTAAAGGCAATCACCGGAAACACCAGCCCGTCGATCATGAAGAACCACGCCAGAAAGGTGAACGGATCCGCGGTCGCCCGGATGCCATAGGCGTCATATGTGGTGTAGCCCGCCACAAACAACCCGGTGATCACCGCCAGCACCAGCGCCGGCACCAGCGTGTCGCGGTTCACCGTCAGGTAGCGGTAGTTGTACCCCGCCAGACCGAAGATCCCGGCCAGCAGCACCGCCACCCCCAGCCATTGCACCGGGGTGAACAGCTCGCCGAACAGGAAAAAGGAACCGATCACCGTGAACAGCGGCCCGGTCCCGCGCACCACCGGGTAGACCACGGTATAACTGCCCTTGGTATAGGCCAGCGCCTGGAACAGTTTGTAAAAGACGTGGATCACCCAGGCGACAGCGAAGATCAGCCACATATGCGGCTCCGGCCAAGGCACCACAAACAGCGCAAAGGGCGCCGCCATCACGCAGTAGGAAAAATCAATCGCCCCGCGCGACAGCCAGGGATCATGCCGACCCTTCTGCAGCGCGCCGAAGACCGCATGCAGGAACGCGGCCCAGATGGCCAGAAACAGCGCTGCCTGGTGCCCGGCCTCGGTGCCTTCCAGGGAGATCAGCCACTCGCTCAAATCAGCCGCCTTTGCGCTGGAGGAAGGCGCCGGGGGTTTTCCACCCCCGGTCCCCCGGAGGATACTTCCGGCCAGAGGAAGAAATGGATCAGGACTTTTCCAAACCGGTCAGAGCGGCGGCGAACTCCCCGGGATCGAAGGGGGCGAGGTCGTCGATCTGCTCACCCACACCGATGGCGTGGATCGGCAGGCCGAACTTGTCCGCCAGCGCCACCAGCACGCCGCCCTTGGCGGTGCCGTCCAGCTTGGTCATCACCAGGCCGGAGACATCCGCCAGTTTCTGGAATGTGCCCACCTGGCTCAGCGCGTTCTGGCCAGTGGTCGCATCCAGCACCAGCAGGGTGTTATGCGGTGCTGTTTCATCCTTCTTGCGGATCACCCGGACAATTTTCGACAGCTCTTCCATCAGATCGGCCCGGTTCTGCAGCCGGCCGGCGGTGTCGATCATCAGGAGGTCTGCGCCGTCTTCCTGCGCGCGTGTCATCGCATCAAACGCCAGCGAGGCCGGGTCGGAGCCTTCGGGTGCTGTCAGCACCGGCACGCCCGCACGGTCGCCCCAGACCTGCAATTGTTCCACCGCCGCGGCGCGGAATGTGTCGCCTGCGGCAATCACCACCTTCTTGCCGGCACCTTTGAACTGGCTGGCCAGCTTGCCGATGGTGGTCGTCTTGCCGGAGCCGTTGACCCCCACCACCAGCACCACCTGCGGGCGCTTTGCATAGATCGGCAGCGGTTTGGCCACCGGCTCCATGATGCGCGCAACTTCCTGCGCCAGCAGTTCCTTGATCTCGCGGGAGGACACCTTCTTGCCCATCCGCCCCTCGGCCAGGTTAGCGGTCACGCGCAGTGCCGTATCCACCCCCATGTCAGCAGCAATCAGCAGCTCTTCCAGCTGCTCCAGCATGCCGTCATCCAGCGCCCGGCGCGGTTCGGCAACAGCACTGCGGCCCATAAGACGGCCCAGCAGGCCCGGGGACTTTTTCTGTGGCTCCGGGTCCGCTGCGGGTGCCGGTTCAGGTGCGGCGGCAGGCTGCGGAGCGGGCTCAGGCGCCGGTTGCGGCTCAGGTTCCGGTTGTTGCGGCGCCGGATGCGGCACAGGCGCCGGGGCGGGCTGTTCAGGCGTGACAGCCGGTGTGTCTGTCAGTGCTTCCAGCGCCTCGGCTGCACTGTCCTCTGCCCCCTCCTCGACAATCGCATCGAGCCCCTGCTCGAGCTTGGAGGAGGATTTGAACAGCCGCTCCTTGAGCTTTGAGAAAAACGCCATCTTGGTCTCCGCAAAAGGGTCTGCCCCCCACCTAATGCGGATTTACCCGGAGTGCAAAGCGCAAGGCACCGCCGGGTTCAGGAAAATGCAGCCAGAAACCCGGCTTGCGCCCCCCAATACAGCACCCAGACCGCATATGGCGTGATCCGCCGCAGCGGGTGCTCTGCGCTCAGGACAAAGGTTTCCGCCGCCAGGATCATGTCCGACAGCATGAAGGCACAAGCCGCGGCAAAGACCCAGGTGCCAAACGGAAGCGTCAGCGCCGCGGCACCCATGCCCAGGATGATCGGGATATAGGCCAGTACCGGCCCCTTCAGCGCGCCCGCCCGCGGTGCCAGAACCTGCGTCATGATCAGGCCAAGCACCAGCAACCCGGCAGCGATCAGCGCAGCCGGCATGTGCAGGAGACCGGATGGATCGCTGTCCGGACGGGTCAGGAACAGCGCCGCATAAGCCAGATGCCCTGCGGCAAAGGCCCCCACGCCCGCCATGAAGGCGCTTTCGCCGTCGCGCGACAGAAAAAGATCCCCCAGCGCGCAAAGACCAAGCGCCATCACCAGCAGCAGCGGTGCCCCTGCCAGCCCGGCGCCAAGCGCCAGAAGCGCAACCGCTGCGGTCTTTGCCAGACTGCGCAGAATACCGGGCGGCTGCGCGGTCAGACCCAAATACCCGGCGGCGCAGAGCGCTGCCCCTGCCGCCGCCACTTGCATCATCATGGCCCTGTCTCCCTGCCCGTTTGCATCAGTTGGCCGCAAGACAGCCGCCGGGTCAAAGGTGACCAAACGGGAGCCTGGCAGCGCCGCTCCGCTTTACGGCCCGTTTGCTGCCCGTGTTTGCAGCCTGCGTGTTTCCCTTGGCCGGGACCCGGACACTCTGGCACAGTGACCCCATGCGCTGCCTGATGCTGATTCCCCTGGTTGCCGCCCTCAATGGGCCGTTGCGTGCTGCCGAGCCGCTGAACGCCGACCAATTCGACCGCTACACTCAGGGCCGCACCCTGTTTTATGGCTTTGGCGGCAGTATGTACGGGGTAGAGCGCTATCTGCCCGGGCGGCGGGTGATCTGGTCATTTCTGGACGGCAGATGCCAGGAGGGCAGCTGGTACGAGGACGCAGGCCGGATCTGTTTTGTCTATGAAAACCGGGGCGATCCGCAGTGCTGGAGCTTTGAAATCACCCCCGGCGGGCTGACTGCCCGGTTTGAGGATGACCCAGCCTCGACCGAATTATACGAGGCCGAAGACATCGGCGAGGAAATGCTGTGCTACGGCCCGGACGCCGGTGTCTGAAGCGGGCTGGGTATTTCAGACCAGAAAGAAGCTAGAACAGCGAGCCCTGACCGGCGCCGGACGGTTTCGCTGCAGCGGTCTGGGAACCAGGATCCGCGATGCCCTCCTCCAGGTCCAGCATGCCGTCGGCAAATTCGATCTGCAACGGGCCGGCCTTGGCCGCAGCGGCCTTGGTGGTGAGGATCCCGGCGCCCGAACGCACCACCGCATAGCCGCGCTCCAGCGTGGCTTTGTAGCTTAGGATCTCCAGCTGGCGGCCTGCGGCAGAGAGGTTTTGGCGCTGGCGGTCGAGACGCAGCGACTGCGCCGCATCCAGCCGCTGCGCCAGACGGCCCAGCGCGTCCTTGCGGGCTGTGATCTCGCGCTGGATCGGGCGCAGGGTCAGGCGGGAGGACAGGTTTTGCAGCCGGTCGCGGCGGCCTTGCACCAATTGGCGCAGGGTGGCGGGGCGTAAGCTGGCAGCGGTTTCACTCAGATACACCCGGCGGCGCTGCACACCGGAGATCAGCGCGCCCGGCAGCCGGTCGGAAATCCGGTCGAGCCGCTGGCGCGGGGTTTCCAGCAACGTGTCGGGCTTGGGCAGTGCGCGGGCCAGATCATTCAGCCGCTGGCGCCTGAGCTGCACCGCCTGGCCTGCGGCGCGGGTGAGCCGCGCGCCCTGGGTCTCGGCCCAGGCCATCAGTTCCAGCCGCACCGGAACCGCCAGTTCCGCCGCCGCCGTCGGCGTCGGCGCCCGGCGGTCGGAGACAAAATCAATCAGCGTGGTATCCGTCTCATGCCCCACCGCCGAGATCAGCGGGATCTGCGAGGCCGCCGCAGCCCGCGCCACGATCTCCTCGTTGAAGCCCCAAAGATCCTCGATCGAGCCGCCGCCGCGGGCGACAATGATCAGATCGGGCCGCGGCAGCGCGCCGCCAGGGGTCAGACGGTTGAAACCTTCGATGGCGCGGGCCACTTCGCCTGCACAGTTCTGTCCTTGGACAGCCACCGGCCAGACCAGCACCTTGCGCGGGAAACGGTCGCGCAACCGGTGCAGGATATCGCGGATCACCGCGCCCGACGGCGATGTCACCACGCCGATGATCTGCGGAAGGTATGGCAGCGGCGTCTTGCGTTCCGGGGCAAACAGCCCCTCTGCCTCCAGCTGTTTTTTGCGCTTTTCCAGCAGCGCCATCAGTGCCCCCTGGCCCGCAACCGCAACCTCGTCCACATTCATGTTGTATTTGGACTGGGCGCCGAATGCGGTCAGCCGGCCGGTGACAACCACCTCCAGCCCCTCCTCGGGCACCACCGACAGGCTGGAAACCTGCCCTTTCCAGGTGGTGCAGGCCAGCACCGAACGGTCGTCCTTGATGTCGTAGTACAAATGCCCGGAGCGCGCCTTGAACACCCGCCCCACCTCACCCTTGACCCGGATGCGGCCGAAGGTGCCCTCCAGCGTGCGCTTCACCTCGCCGGAGAGTTCCGAGACGGTGAATTCGGGCGCGTTCTGCCCCGGTTTTGGATCATCAAACAGGTCGGACATTGCGGGGCTGCTCTCCTGCGGCTTGCGGCTGGTCTTGTTTTGAATTCGCGCGCAGCATAGAACCCGCCGCAAGCAAGGCAAGCCCCGGACAGGACCGGGACGCCTCTCGGCTCAGTCAGATCGGAGTAGACGCAGATGAACATCCTTATCCTTGGCAGCGGCGGGCGCGAACACAGCTTGGCCTGGGCGGTGATGCAGAACCCGAAATGCGACAAGCTGATCGTGGCGCCGGGCAATGCGGGCATCGCGCAGATCGCCGATTGCGCGTCGTTTGATATCGAGGATGGCGGTGCCGTGGCCGGTTTTGCCGAGGAAAACGCCATTGATTTCGTGATCATCGGCCCCGAAGCGCCGCTGGCTGCTGGGGTGGCCGACCGCCTGCGCGAGGCAGGTCTCTTGGTGTTCGGCCCGTCTGAGGCGGCGGCGAAGCTGGAAGCCTCCAAAAGCTTTACCAAGGAAGTCTGCGACGCTGCGAATGCGCCCACCGCTGGCTATGGCCATTTCACCGAGGCAGAGGCTGCCAAGGCGCATGTGCGCGAACACGGCGCACCCACTGTGGTCAAGGCCGACGGGCTGGCCGCCGGCAAAGGCGTGATCATCGCAATGACCGAGGACGAAGCCATCGCCGCCATCGACGACATGTTCGGCGGCGCCTTTGGCGGGGCCGGCGCCGAGGTGGTGATCGAGGAGTTCATGGAAGGCGAAGAGGCGTCCTTGTTTGTGCTGGTGGACGGTGAGGACGTGCTGGCGATCGGTTCGGCCCAGGATCACAAGCGCGTGGGTGAAGGCGACACCGGCCCCAACACCGGCGGCATGGGCGCCTACTCCCCCGCCCCGGTTCTGTCCGCTGAAGTCGAAGCCCGCGCGATGGAAGAAATCGTCAAGCCCACCATGCGGGTGATGGCCGAGCGCGGCATGCCTTATCAGGGCGTGCTTTATGCCGGTCTGATGATCCAGGACGGGCAGCCCCGGCTGGTGGAATACAACGTCCGCTTTGGCGATCCGGAATGCCAGGTGCTGATGATGCGGCTGGGCGCGCAGGCGCTGGACCTGATGCACGCCGCGGCTGAGGGCCGCCTGGCTGAGGCGCAGGTGAACTGGGGCGACGACCATGCGATCACGGTGGTGATGGCCGCTGAGGGCTATCCCGGATCTTACCAAAAGGGGTCGGCAATCAAGGGGCTGAAGGCCCTGCCCGAGGACAGCAGCAACATGGTCTTTCACGCCGGTACCAAGGCAGAAAACGGCAAGGTGCTGGCAGCCGGCGGCCGGGTTTTGAACGTGACCGCCCGCGGTGAAACCCTGCAGGAGGCCCGCGACCGCGCCTATGCGATGGTTGACGGGGTTGATTGGCCGCAAGGGTTCTTCCGCCGCGACATCGGCTGGCGCGCGCTGGACTGAGCATCTGTCCCGGCGGCGGCTCTCCCGCCTGTTCCCGGTCAATCGCAGATTGACAGTCTCAGTTGGGCGTGGCCGGGCGCAAATGCGCCCGGCGCGGCGGTATTGTTCCACCAGCCCGCAGTATCCCGACCGGAGCATTGCGGTACTCTGGACTTCAGTCAGAAGCGGGATGCAGCGAAGCAATAAGAACTGTCCAAGGCGGCAAAGGCCGGCACTTGCAGGAAAGCGGCATGCCTAGCCATTCCCTCTCTGCGGCTTCTCATGCTGTCTGCACCGCTTGCCTTCTGCTATTGGCCAGCCGGGAGTATTTCCGGCCCGCCCTCTGGGTGGCCCAGCTGTGAAACAGCCCCGCCGGGTCAAGGCTGGCGATCCGCGGCGTGCCGGCCCTGACCCGGCGCAGCTTTGCCTATATCGACGGGCGCATTGATCAGCCATCTTCCATGCACCGGCTGACGGTGGATCTAAGGAAGGATCTCTATCTGGTCGGCAGCAAGATCCGGGCCGCCAGAAGCCTGCATGCGGCTTGCATATTCCTGATATCAAAGACGGACCGCCTGTATCTGGGCAAATTGGCAGCCGATCCGGCCCGACACGGATCGGGCCGGGCAAGGCAGATAGAGGACCTGGCGGCAAAGCGAGTCAGGGATCCCGGCCTGCCGGCGCTTGAGTTGCTAACGAGGGTCAAACTTGTGGAAAATCACCGCAGCTTCGACCGGCTGGGATTTTTCAAGACCGCAGAAGGCGCTTATCCCGGCTCAGCAGGGTGACCGGCATCACCATGCGCCTAGCGCTATAGCGCCGGCCTTCTGAGCCGGGCGAAACTATTGCTGCTCCACAGCCAAAGCGCAGCCGACGGGTCAGAAGAGCGACAGAATCGGATCGCTGATCCCGCTGTTGAAAGGCGCGTTGAGATCTGCCAGCATCAAGAACCTGTTGCGGAATTCATCCAGTTTCCCGGCTTCGAGAAAATCTGCAGGATGGGTGGTTCCAAAAGCAGCAAACGAGCGCTCCTTCATCTCCTCCACCTGCCTGTCAACATCCAGCTGGCCGAAACCTGATGGCAGCGCCAGCGCGCTTTCAAAAATCGTTTTCAGCGGCGGCGAACCGATAATGCCGTACCAATGGGCGTTTTCGCTGCCGCCTGCATCAGCAACGGTTTGCAGCTCGCGCTCAAAGGCCAGCGCCAGGCGCATGTTCTGATCGCTCTCACCGATCTCAATTTCAAACTGGCGGGTGGTGTAAAGCTCGGAAAGTTGCTCGGCAAAGCCTTCAGGATACTCCCGGCCGGTTTCCCCCCCATTGAAGGAAAACGCATGAGCCATGGCCTTCAGGCCGGTGTCGTAATGCAAGTTTGCATATGACGTGCTGGACGACAGGTCAGATTCAAAGGCACGGATCACGGTGTCAAAATCCAGGCTCCGCTTGCTCTGGCCAAAGATATCCAGCGTCGCATTAAACAAGCTTATATCAAAGACCAGCTCCCTTGGGTCGGAGAAGGTGCCCAGCTTGTCCGTGATGTCATCAGAAAACACCTGCATCTTGCTGACATGATCCGGCCAGCCGTTCTGGAACGCGTCAGCAAAGTCATAGTAGGCAGCATTTTCCGGCTGGTTCACATAGGAGTT
Source organism: Leisingera sp. MMG026 (assembly GCF_021654205.1). NCBI lineage: Bacteria > Pseudomonadati > Pseudomonadota > Alphaproteobacteria > Rhodobacterales > Roseobacteraceae > Leisingera > Leisingera sp. MMG026. The sequence continues at coordinate 11,154 of NZ_JAKFZM010000068.1, forward strand.
CGGGTCTGACAAATCGGATTCCAGAATCTGGCGCAGCTCAGCCTCGTCCCTGCCAAAAAGGCCGAATGTATCCAGCGCATGCTCCAGAACCTCAGGGTTTGACAACAGCTCATCCGGATCGGTCATTTCATTGATATCCGGCCAGCCGAACCCAAAGGCCTCTGAGACCGCAAGATACCTAGTGTCCTCCAGCTGGTTCACAAAGGAATCTGGATCGGTGGTATCTGAATTCAGAACCCGGCGCAGGAAATCGGGGCTGGTGCGTTCCAGATCAAAGGTCTCGATGACAGCTTGCAGAAGGTTCTCATCCTCCAGCAGCTCATCCGCGCTTGCCAGGCCGTCGGTATGTTCGTTGAACTCCCCGACCAGCGCCTGAATGCTGTTGTCATACACCGGCGGCTTGTTGAAACTGAATTGCTGGGCAAACTCGGTATATTTGGGATTGCTCAGCTTGTTGACAAAGGAGTCCGGGTCTTCCAAGTCGGATTCCAGAACTTTCTGCAGAAAGAACTGATTATTTTCGAGGCCTTCAAGGCCAACATTGCCGAGCGCCTTGCGCAATAGGGTGCCGTTTGCCAGCAAATCATCCGGCGAGGCGACACTGGCAAATTCAGCGCCCGCCTTGGCGGTGGGAAGCGTCGGGCCATCCGGACTGTTGAAGCCAAAGGTTTCCGCCAGCGCCTGATACCGGACGTCGTTGAGCCGGTTCACAAAAGAGCCCGAGTCGCTGACATCGGACTCAAGCACTTTTTTGATGAAGGCCCTGTTGCCGATATCCTCGTCCAGGCCAAAGGCACCCAGAGTCACGGTCAGCAAGTTGTAGTCGTCCAGCAGCTCGTCCGCTGTCTGAATGCCGGTGATTTTTTGATTGAAGTCCTGCACCGTCCGGTCGATGACCGGCGACTTCTCAAAAATTTCCTGCTGCTGGTCGCGGGTCCGCTGCAGGAAGGTCCACCCGCTGATACCGGTGCCCAACACATATGGTGTAAAGCTCACGCGCCTGTCTCCTGTAAAACCGGCCCAGACAGTTAACCGCCTGGCGCCGCTCGTCAGGGGCAAGGTAACCAAAGGTGATGAATAAATATGAAACACCGCGCAAAAACCGGGTTGGACGCGGCGCAACAGGCCTGTCATTCCTGGCGGCAACGGCGGCAAGCACTCCTGCCTGTTCCAGCCCATCCTTGCGGATGCCCTTCCCAGTTGGGCGCGGCGCCGCGCAATGCGCGTCGCGGGCAGCGCTTAGCGGCAGGCCATTGCGGCCTGCAGTCCCGTGCCCTGCCGGAACCCGCCGATGTCCCGGCTGGTGATCCTGCCGTTCTGCAGACGGGATACGACGATCCTGCGCCAATCGCCACTGGCGGTCACCAGTTCCGGTCCCTGCCCGCAATCGCGAATGCCGGAGGTGATGAAGTCCTGGCCGATCTGGTGATTGGTCAGCCCGGGCGTGCTGGCGGCTTCAGTCAGCGCACCGTTCTTGAACCGCCAGATACGCAAAGTTTTGGCCAGATGCGGCCGGTCGACATAGGCAATTTCCACATGCCCGTCGCCATCCAGATCCGCCGCGCCAATGGGTGCCAGCCAGCGGTTGCGGGTGCCGATATGCGGGGTGGCGGCAATCTTTTCGCCGCGGGCATCATAGATGGCCAGCTGGGCGCCCTCTGCCACATCGGTCTCGACCACCAGCACCTCGGGGCGGCCATCGCCATCGATATCCGCCAGCCGCGGTGCGATGTCCTCGAACACATGATCCAGCGGCAGACGGATCAGGATTTCCGATTGCTGGTTGACAGCCTTGGCGGACACCCCGCCGGAGCCGGTGTTTTCCACCTTCAGTACCAGCGCGCCGTATTCCACGTCATCACCCAGCACTGCATGGCCATAGCGTGTGGTGGGTTCTCCGTAACGCGCCGAGACCACTCTGTCCTCAGCCGCAAGCACAGACGGGCCGGCCAAGGCCAGCCCCAAACACAACGCCCGCCATGCGCGGCGGGCGGAACGGGGCCAGGCGCGCATCATCAGACGCCGCGCCGCCGCCCCCGCGGTCATCAGATCTGCTTTTCAGGCATATGCACCACCAGCCCGTCCAGCGCATCGCTCACCTTGATCTGGCAAGTCAGCCGCGAGCGGGCAGGATCCGGCTCATAGGCGAAATCCAGCATGTCCTCTTCCATGTCGTCCTTGGCGGGCAGCTTCTCAACCCAGTCCGGCGCAATGTACACGTGGCAGGTCGAGCAGGCGCAGGCGCCGCCGCAATCGGCCTCGATGCCCGGAATATTGTTGTCGCGCGCGCCTTCCATCACCGTCAGCCCGTTGGCGACGTCCACCACATGGCTGGTGCCGTTGTGCTCGATGTAAGTGATCTTTGCCATTGTCAGCCCTCTTCCCTTTTCCGGTACTTGCGCGACTGTGTAGCCAAGCCCCTGCGCCGGTGCCACCCCCAATTGCGACCCTGCCCTGCCGCAGCTGGACTTTTCGGACCAATGTTCTATGTTTGTTCACGCCGGATATTTTTCAACCGCAAGGCCGTTTTCCTCATGCCAGCCCCCGCCTCAACCCCTGCCTCAGTTCTCCCCCCCGCCGCAGCCTGCGCAGCAGGCGGGCACGGATCCCAGCCCTGGCCGCACCCGCCGCACTGCCTGCCTGCGGCCCGGCTGCAGGAACCGCCCCAGAACGCCTGCATCACCGTCGCCGGGCTGGTGATCCTGCGCCAGCGTCCCGGCACCGCCAAGGGCGTGATCTTTGTCACGCTTGAGGACGAGACCGGCATCGTCAACGTGATCGTCTGGCGCAAGATCTACGAGGCTTTCCGCCGCGCGGTGATCTCAGGCCGGCTCTTGCGTGTCACCGGACGGCTGCAGCGGGCGCATTCCGTCACCCATGTGATAGCCGAAACGGTTGAGGATATTTCGCCGATGCTTGACCTGTTGCTGGCGGAACAAAGCCGCCGCGATGATCCCGCCTTTGCGCAAGGGCCGGAACTGGGCTAACCTGCCGTCAAAGCACCGGCGCCCGGAACTGACAGGGGCGCCGGCAGAGGCACAGTGACAAAGGCATCCGGGCATGACGCCGAACATATTCGAAACCAGCCGCCGGTTCTGGCCCGGGCTGCTGCTGGCGCTGCTGGCGGCCTGCGTCCAGCCGCCGCCCGGCGGCGATGTCTCCCGCGCCGGCCGCTATGCCCCGCCCGGCGCGCCGCCCGGTACCTGCTGGAGCACGCACACTTCCCCCGCCGTCGTTGAAACCATCACCAGCCAGGTGCTGGCACAGCCGGCGCAAACCAACAGCAGCGGCCAGGTCATCCGCTCCGCCGTCTTCCGCACCGAGACCCGCCAGCAGATCGTGCAGCCGCGGCAGAAGCGCTGGATAGAAATCCCCTGCCCCGCCATGATGACGCCCGGCTTTATCCGGTCCATCCAGCGCGCCCTGGCCGTCCGCGGGTTTTACCGCGGCCCCGTTCACGGACAGATGGACGCCGCCACCCGCAAGGCTGTGCAACGCTATCAGGCACCACTGGGTCTGGACAGCGGCACCCTGACACTCACCTCTGCCCGCAAGCTGGGACTGGTGGCCGTGGCGGGCTGAACCAACCGGTTCAGTTCCCCGGTTCCCCGGTGCCCACGCCTCTGCTAAGGTCCGCCGGACTGGGCACCTGACGCAAAGAGATTTGGCCATGCTGACAACCCGCCTGCCCGATACCGGCTTTCTCTCCGCCGCCTCCGGCCCGCTTAGGCGGATGCTCGAAAGCCAGGCGGCTGAAGTGCGCCTGCGCCAGGGCGAAGTGCTGTTTGAACAGGGCGATCAGGGCGATGCGCTTTATGCAATTGCCGAGGGCGCGCTGGAATTTTCCGTGCTGTCTGCTTCGGGCCGCAAGCTGTCGCTGGACATGATGCGCCCCGGCGCGGTGTTCGGAGAGATCACCCTGTTCGACCCGGGTGAGCGCACCGCCACCGCCATCGCCGCCGAGCCCAGCCGGGTGCTGCGCCTGCGCAGCGGCGACGTGCTCGATCAGATCCGCCAGTATCCGGATCTGGCCGCCGATTTGCTGCGGCTGGCCGGGCAGCGGATGCGCTGGATGAACACCCAGCTGAACGAGCAGGTGTTTTTGCCGATGCCGGTGCGGCTGGCGCGCAAACTGCTGTATCTGGCACCTGAAAACAGCGACGGCCGGGTCGCTCTGTCGCAAGCCGAACTGGCGGAGTTTGTCGGCGCCACCCGGGAAGCGGTTTCAAAAACCCTGGCCGCCTGGAAGCGCACCGGCCTGGTCAGCATCAGCCGCGGCGGCGTGCAGATCCTTGACCGCACAGAACTGGCGGTGCTGGCCGAACCGGACTCAATCTGACAGCACCAGCAGCAGCAATTTTCCAGAAAATCCGCCATAAAAGCCCTGTTCTGTAATCCCGGTTACAGAACGCTTGTCCGCATCCGGACATAACCGGAATCAGACAGCCATTATCCGTTCCATCCCAATGGCTGCCTGTCCCAAAAGAGCCATGTGCCCGCCAGCGCATGGCTCTTCCCCATTCCGCACTCTCGTTGCCAGCCGCGGCCCGTCAGCGAGAGGGCGAAAAAGTTTTCCAAAACTTTTGCCAAGACTTTTCTGAAAAGTCTTGGGCCGTGCCCGCCTTCCGCTCACGGAATATTTCACTTAGCCATTCCTAAACCGTGCCGCTACGGTGCCGCGCATGGCTTACAATTATGACAAACTCTACCGCGAAACCCCGAACGCTCTCGGCGCGCCCTCTCCGGAAATCACTGCCTTTTTCAACGGGCTTAAGGCGCAAGGCCTGCATGTTCTGGATGCCGGCTGCGGCCAGGGGCGGGACGCGCTGTTCATTGCCCGCCTGGGCCACCGGGTCACAGGCGTCGACCTGTCGCCGCATGGCATCCGGGATATGCTGGATACTGCGGCAAAGGAAGGCCTGGACGTTACCGGCGCTGCCGCCGACCTCACAGCTTGGGAGCCGGACAAGGACTACGACATCCTGCTGTTCGACCGGACCCTGCACATGCTGGCCGCGCCGGA
>NZ_JAKFZM010000069.1:0-14490 GCF_021654205.1 Leisingera sp. MMG026
TGGAAAGATGAAAATGGGACGGGCGTTTAAAAACCCAGGCAGGCGATCCCGCCGAATGTGACGGCGACGCTGATCCACTGTGCGCGGTTCATGCTTTCGCGAAGCAAAAGCCAGGCGAGCACTACGGTGACCAACCCGAAAAGCGAGGCGCTGACTGAGGCGAATTCCGGCCGGGGCAAGGAGCCGGAGTAGATCACCAAGCCAAGTGCAAAGGCATCCAGCGCACCCATCAGGCAGAGCAGAGGCAGTATTTTGCGGCAGGGCAGCTGAACCATCCGGGCAATAAGTGCAAGCCCCAGAACGATCAGTATGGCAGCCAAGCGGGTCACGATGAGTACCGGCAATTCGGCGCCGGCTTGGGTGGCGGCTTGGCCGGTAGCAAAGGTCAGGGCAAACCCGATGGCCCCCGCGAGGCCCCAGGCCGCGGCCTGCAGGTTGACCGGGCTGCCGTCGTCTTCGGTTGAGAAGACGGCAATGCAGCCGACGCCGCCAACCACCGCGGCGATAGCAGCCCAATGGCCGGGTCCAACCGGCTGGCCCTGCAGCATGGCCATGGCAAGTGACAGCACCGGGTAAGCACCGATCAACGGGGCCACCAGCTTAACCGGTCCCAATGCAAAGGCACGGTAGAGCGCGTAAGACCCAAGAGCATAGATGGCGCCGGAAAGGCCGGCCAGCCGGGCTGCGGGCGGGGTCAGTTCCTGCCAGTCCCCAAAGGCCCAAGCCGCTGCCGCAATTAGAATCGCCCCGGTCAAAAACACGGTCAGCATGGCTGGCAGGATACCGGTTCTTTGCGAGATAAAGCGTACGCAAAAATCATGAAGCCCCCAGGCAAGGGCCGCGGCCAGGCCAAGAAGCAACGAGTGCATCGGGCTTATCCTTTTGTTTGCGGCATTCACCCCCAGGAAAATGACGCATCCCGGGCATCTGCCATTTTACTGCAGAAAATCAACATGTTTGTTGATTAGAGTGGGGGAACGGAATATTCTTTTCAATAAATAAATATTCCGGCTGTGCAATTTTTGGCCGGTGTCCAACAGGAGATGCGCGATGAATGACATGAGCTTCCCTGAAGTTGCCAAAGGGCCGCCCAAGCCGTCCGGACTGTATCAGCCGTCGGTGTTTTCACTGCCCGCGGGGACCGAGCGTTACGTTGTCGAAGGTTGCGGTGCGATCCTGATCCGGGTGGAAGCCGGCGATACGGTGACGGTGACCAATGACGAAGGCGGCCAGCCTTGCGAGATCGTTGCGGCAGACGGCAAAGGGCGCATTGATGCGGGCATCATCGGCGCGGCAGCCAACAGTGACGCCGGCGGTTTGAAGGCGCTGCTGACCTCGGCGGACCAGTCCTTGCGCGGCTTGCGGCTGGGGATGGAAACACGCGGTATCGACTTGGCGCAGGGCGGTGCGGTGCGGTTGTTTGATGCGGCAACGCCTGCAAAGACCGGGGAGAGCTTTACCGCGCAGCGGGACGGTGTGGTGATCATCGCCGCACCGGGCGGGATCATGGACTTTGAACAGCAGGATACGGCAACGCCGCTGACGGCTATGGTCAAGCGGGCGGTGATCAAGCAGGCGGCGCGGTTTGAATTGCCTGATCCGCTGGCTGATCCGGTGCTGGACCTGCGGGTTAAAAGCGCAACGGCTGAAGCCTATTTTGTGAAGGCCGGCGACTATATCCAGGTGCTTGATGTTGATGGGCGCCAATGTACGGATTTTCAGTGTTTTGCGGCCCGCAAGCTGGACAAGGGGATCGAGCATGCGCTGGACGTGACCACAACCCGGACGCTGATGGGCCATGCTTATCCGATGCCGGGGCTGCACGCGAAATACTATGACCAGGACATGCTGCCGCTTGTCGAAGTGGTGCAGGATACAGTTGGCCGTCACGATGCCTTTGCCCTGGCCTGTGCGGCGAAATACTATGACGACATCGGCTATCCCGGCCATGCGAACTGTTCTGACAACTTCAACGGGGTTCTGGCCCGGCACGGGGTGACGCCGCGCGCAGGCTGGATGGCAATCAACTTCTTCTTCAACACCGGACTGGATGAGCACGGCGTGATGCATGCTGACGAGCCCTGGACCCGGCCCGGCGACTATGTGCTGCTCAAGGCGCTGACCGATCTGGTTTGTGTCAGCTCTGCCTGCCCGGATGACACCAGTGCTGCCAATGGCTGGAACCCCACCGATATTCACGTCCGCACGTACAGCGGCCAAGAAACTTTCAAGCGGGCGATTGCGTACCGCGCGACCCCTGAATCGGAGCCCAAGATGACCAAGGAAACCGGTTTCCACGACCGCCTCAGCAAGATGACCCGCAATTTCATCGAGTATAACGGCTATTGGCTGGCCAATTGCTATGCCAGTACCGGGCCGCTGGAAGAATACTGGGCCTGCCGCGAGAAATGTGTGCTGCTGGACCTGACGCCGTTACGAAAGTTTGAGATCCACGGTCCGGATGCAGAGGCGCTGTGCCAGTATGTCTTTACCCGCAACATCAAGAAACTGGCGGTAGGACAGGTGGTCTATACCGCGATGTGCTACCCGCATGGCGGTATGATCGACGACGGAACCGTGTTCCGGTTGGGCAAGGATAATTTCCGCTGGATCGGCGGCTCGGACTATGGCGGAGAGTGGATCCGCGAGCAGGCAGAAAAGCTGGGACTGAACGTTCTGATCCGCTCATCCACCGACATGCAGCATAATATCGCCGTGCAAGGCCCCGAGAGCCGGGACTTGCTGAAGAAGATCATCTGGACGATGCCGCATAACCCGGCGCTGGAAGAACTGGGCTGGTTCCGGTTCACGCCTGCACGCATCGGCGGTGAGCATGGCGTCCCGGTTGTGGTTTCGCGGACTGGTTACACGGGGGAACTGGGGTATGAGATATTCTGCCATCCGAAACACGCCAGCGATGTCTTCGACGCGGTTTGGGAAGCCGGACAGGACCACGGCATCCGCCCGATGGGTCTGGAGGCGCTGGACATGGTGCGGATTGAGGCCGGGCTGATCTTTGCCGGGTATGACTTCAGCGATCAGACCGACCCGTTTGAGGCGGGCATCGGCTTTACCGTGCCGCTGAAATCGAAAGAGGATGATTTTATCGGCCGCGACGCGCTGATCCGGCGCAAGACCACGCCAGCGCGCAAGCTGGTGGGGCTGGATGTCGATTCGGCAATTGACGTGGCGCATGGCGACTGTGTCCGCATTGGCCGGGCGCAAATTGGCGAGGTGACCTCTGCAATGCGGTCGCCGCTGCTGGGAAAAAATATCGCTTTGGCGCGGGTGGACGTATCCTGTTCAGAGGTGGGAACAGAGGTGGAAATCGGTAAACTTGATGGGCATCAAAAACGCCTGCCCGCCAAGATCGTACCCTTTGCCCATTACGACCCCAAGAAAACCCGGCCTCAATCCTGAGGCCGGCCGGTTCGGTGCACGGAGGTTACATGGTTCAGAAGTTGATTGACCAGATCGGCGGCGAAGAGGTGATCCGCGCGCTGGTCGAGCGGTTCTACGATATAGTCGAGGAGACGGAAGCCGGCGCCCGGATCGTCAAGCTGCACAAGCGCGGGCATGGGATGGACCATGCCCGGATGGAGCAGTTTAATTTTCTGTCTGGTTTCATGGGCGGGCGCCGGTATTACGAAGAAAAACACGGCCACATGGACGTGAAACTGATGCACGCCCATGTGCCCATCACTGAAAAGGACGCCGAGAACTGGCTCCAGTGCATGGATCAGGCGCTGGCGGACCTGTCCTTGGAAGGGCCGGATGTGGAGCGGCTGCGCCAGGTGTTCCGGCGCGTGGCTCTGATGCTGGTCAATGACCTTGCCGAGTGGGGCGAGGCGCGCGCGTCAGCTTGAGCGCAGCGCCTGTTGCACTTTCGGTAGCCTCCGGCGGGAGTATTTTGCAAAGGTGACTGGCTGGCTGCTGGATCAATCCGGCCGTCTAAGGAAGATTTGCACATCGGCCACATTAGTGCCGGTGCCGCCGGTGATCAGCAATGCATCCGCAGCCTTGAGAGCGGTAGAGCTGTCATTGTCGGCAAGCAGAGCGTCCGGGTCATGACCGGCAGCCTTGATCGCGGCCCAGGTGGCGGGGGTGGCGATGCCGCCAGCCGCGTCTGTAGGGCCATCACGCCCGTCAGTGCCGCCGGAGAGGAACAGCCAATCGCCATTCAGCCGATCGGCACCCAGTTTGGCAACGCGCAGGGCCAATTCCTGATTGCGCCCGCCAAGGCCTTGGCCGCGGAGCTGAACAGTGGTTTCACCGCCGAAGATCAATGCGGCAGGTTTGTCCTCGGGGGCGGCCTCTGCAGCCGCAACGACCGTTTCGGCGGCCATTGACACATCGCCAACCAGCCGGTGGGTGACCAGCTTGGGATTCCAGTCTTCGGCGGCTGCCGCCATCATCGCCTTGAGGCTGTGGCGGTTGGAACCGATCAGGGTGTTGGTGGCCGGGGGCGGGGCGTCCTTGGCCACCTCAGCGGCACTGAGGTGGTTTCTGACCGCCTCAGGCGCGTTGTCCCAGATGTCCGCCCGCTGCATGATTTCCCGCGCCTGAGCGCGTGTGCCGATGGGAGCCACGGTTGGGCCGGAGGCAATGGCGCGCAGGTCGTCGCCGATCACGTCTGACAAAATGAAGGCCTGCACTTGGGCTGGTGCGGCATGACGCAGCAGGCCGCCGCCCTTGGTGTCCGACAGCTGTTGGCGGATCAGATTCATCTCGTTGATTTCCAGCCCGGAGGCGAGCAGCAGTTTGTTCACTGCCGACTTGCCGGCCAGCGAGAGGCCGGGGGCCGGAGCCACCATCAGCGCGGAACCGCCACCGGAGATCAGCGCAATCAGCCGGTCATCGGGGCCCAGGGAGTGAGCCAGTTCCATGGCAGCCTGACCTGCGGCAGCGCTGGTTTCATCCGGCACCGGATGGGCGCCGCAAATCACTGTGGCGCCAGGAATTTCGGTGTAATTTTCCGGGTTTGTGATGGCCAGGGCCTGGGTGGTGCCGGGGATCAGCTCCAGCGCTTCGCGCATCATCGGGATGGCGGCCTTGCCCACTGCCAGCAGCACGTTTCTGCCGCCTTCCGGCAAGGCGGGGAGCGGGGAAGCTGTCAGTTGCGTCCGCAGTGCCCGGGCCGGGTCGGCCCGGTCTACGGCGGCCTGAAACAGGGCCTTGGCGGTGGTCAGCAATCCGGTCATCTGCATCTCCCTGGCGTAGCGGCATTCAGCCGCCCCAGTGGAGCCGGGGCGGCGTAAGGTCTTGAAAACGAACGGCAGCTTAGGTGCCGGCGATCTGCTTGGCTTTTTCCACCAGCACTTCTGCCTGACGGATCGAAGCATAGTCAATCAGGCGGCCGTCCAGCGACACCGCGCCTTTGCCGGCGGCTTCGGCCTCGGCCATGGCTTCCAGAATGCGGTGCGCTTTGGTGATTTCGGCATCCGACGGCGACATCACCTCGTTGGCCAGTTCGATCTGGCTTGGATGGATCGCCCATTTACCTTCGCAGCCCAGAACCGCAGCGCGTTTTGCGGCGGCCTTGTAGCCTTCCGGATCCTGGAAATCACCGAACGGGCCGTCAATCGGACGCAGACCGTTGGCGCGTGCAGCAACCACCATGCGGGCCAGCGCATAGTGCCACATATCGCCCCAATGCACCTCGCGGGAGCCGTCTGCGGCGGGGTCGGTCAGCACCGAATAATCGGGGTTCACACCGCCGATGATTGTGGTGCGGGCGCGGGTCGAGGCGGCATAGTCGGCAACGCCGAAATGCAGCGATTCATTGCGCTTGGAGGCTGCGGCAATTTCACTCACATTCTGCATGCCCAGAGCGGTCTCGATGATGTGTTCAAAGCCGATCCGCTTCTTCAGGCCCTTGGCGTCTTCGATCTGGGTGACCAGCATGTCGACGGCGTAGACATCGGCGGCGGTGCCGACTTTGGGAACCATGATCAGGTCAAGGCGTTCGCCTGCCTGTTCAACAACATCGACTACATCGCGGTACATGTAGTGGGTGTCGAGGCCATTGATTCGCACCGACATGGATTTGTTGCCCCAATCGATGTCGTTCAGGCCCTGGATGATGTTTTTGCGGGCCTGTTCTTTTTCGTCCGGCGCAACCGCGTCTTCGAGATCCAGGAAGATAACGTCAACGTCAGATCTCGCTGCTTTTTCAAACATTTGCGGCTGGGACCCTGGGATCGCCAATTCGCTGCGGTTCAGGCGGCCGGGGGCTTGTTCGATGGTGTGGAATGACATGGGTTTGCTCCTCATTCGTGACGGGTTTTCGTCCTCTCCTCTCTAGGCATTCCTCATCAGGGTGTTTCCTGTCAAGAAAAAAGATTTCATTTAAATACATTCGCGCGAGTGTGCGCCCGCGCGTCGCGCTCTCGCGTACGTGCGCGTGCACGCTCGCGCGAGGACGGCACACCCGTGTCATTGTTCGAGGTGGAAATCACCCTTGGCGGCGCGGTTGGCGTAGTAGAACGCAATCGCCTGGGCGCGGTTCTTGACTGAGAGTTTTTCGTAAAGGTTCGACAGGTGGAACTTCACGGTGTTGGTGGAGATTTCCAGCTCCTTGCTGAGCTCCTTGTTGGTCAGCCCTTTCGACAGTGCCTCCAGCATTGTGCGTTCGCGGCGGGACAGTTGCTCGATCGGATCGGCCTGCAGACCGCGCACGTCGAGGAAGGGGAAAACCATCTTGCCCTCGGCGACGGCGAGGCAGGTATCCAGCACGTCTTCGACCGCGCTGGAGCGCGGCGCAAAGCCGGCCGCGCCCGCGCCCATCGCCTTGCGCGGCACGTCGCCGCTTTCGTCGGCGTAGACCACCAGCCGCGGCGCGTTGGCTTGCTCGCGCAGCACCTCGATCAGCTTGGCACCGCCAAGCGCGGGCAGGTTCCAGTCGATAATCCCGACCTGGACCGGCACCCGCATCACCGTTCCAAGGAAGCCTTCGGCGGTGGCGGAGGTCGCGACCAACGAGAATCGCGGGTCCTTGTCGAAGATCTCGGACATCGCCGACAGCACCAGCGGATTTGCGTCAGCAAGCATGACCGAAATCGGGGAAACTTTGTCGCTTATAGGAGCCATTTGGTGCCCTTTTGTTGAAAACTACCTGAATGGGTAGGGTCAGTTTCGGTATGCAACGGTATTTTTACCGGTTTGGGTAGGTTTTATACCATCCTATTAGATACCCAAAAGCAGGATATAGGAATGTTGCGGGTTTTGTCGACCTAGGGTTTCCTTGGGTTAACAGATGTTGCACGACAGGAAACAAACCTTCCCGCAGTGAAGACCACCGTGATGAAGGCCCGTGACCTCCGGCACATCGGCAACGGACACCAACAGAGGTTTGACCCGATGACAGAACCCACGATCTTCCCCAGCCTGGAAATCCCGGAAACCCTGGCCGCAGGCCCTGGCCCGGGCAATACCGACCCCCGCGTGCTGCAGGCCTTTGCCAACACCGGCCTGGCCGACCACATGCAGGCGGATGTGCTGCGCGGCATGATCGAGTGCAAGCAGATGCTGCGCGATCTGTGGGGCACTGCCAACACCTACACCTACGGCGTCGGCGGCACCGGCTTCTCGGGCCTCGATTGCATGCTGAACGCAATCCTGCCGGGCGACACCGTGGTTGCCTTCCAGAACGGCACCTTCTCAGGCATCGACGCGATGACCATCCGGATGAAGGCCGCCACCCGCGAGGAGCTGGCCGCCGACGCGATGAACCCGCAGCCTGCCTCAGTCACCGTGATCGACGTGCCGCATGGCGAGTCGGTCTCCGGCAAGCTGGTGGAACAGGTGCTGGCGGACAAGAAACCGAAATGGGCCTTCATGGCACATTGGGAAACCGGCTCGGGCCGTATCAACGACCTCAAGGGCTTCTCGGACGCCTGTGTGAAGCACGGCGTGATGGGTCTGATCGACGCGGTGTCCTCGCTGGGCATCGAGGATTTTTCGATCGACGATTACCCGGGGGTGGCCGGCTGGGCGTCCTGCCCGCAGAAAGGTGTGCTCTGCCTGCCGCTGACCTATGCGCCGGTGTCTTTCACCGACCGCTACATCCAGACCGTGCGCGAGAACGGCTGCCATTCCTATGTCCACAACCCGATCCTGGAAGCCCGCCACTGGGGCATCGTGGACGGTCAGGACGTTGCGGCCGGCACTTACCACCGCACCCATTCCGGCTATGCGGTTGCCGCTTTCCACGAGGCGCTGCGCATCACCCTGCAGCATGGCCGCGCCCAGAAGGCCCGCGATTATGCCTTCCACGAGAAAGCCCTGCGCGATGCCGTGACCGCGATGGGTTGCGACGTGACCTCGAACATGACCAGCCTAGTGGTTTTGAACCTGCCCGGCGATCTGGCCGGCCGCGAAAAAGAGCTGGTGGGCAACTGCCGCGCCGTGGGCTTTGGCATCTGGCCAACCCTGTCGGAGCCGGTCCAGGTCCGCATCGGCATCCTGAACCAGATCACACCTGCCGCCATCACCGACATCGTCAACCGCTTCGGCAAGGCGATGAACGACATGGGGGCAAATGTCGACCTTGAGGCGATCAACGCCCTGCTCGACCAGCATTACACAGCAGCTCTTGAGCCCGCTGAGTAATAGATTTCCGCATCCATGAGGAGGAGAGGACCATGGATATCCACGAATATCAGGCCAAGGAAGTTCTTAGCAACTTCGGCGTGACCGTTCCGCCGGGCGCGCTGGCCTACAGCCCTGAGCAGGCGGCCTACCGCGCGCGGGAACTGGGCGGCGACCGCTGGATCGTTAAGGCTCAGGTTCACGCAGGCGGCCGCGGCAAGGCGGGCGGTGTCAAACTGTGCAACTCGGAAGCTGAGATCTATGAGGCGACCGAGAACCTGTTCGGCAAGAAGCTGGTGACCCACCAGACCGGACCCGAAGGCAAAGGCATCTACCGTGTCTATGTCGAAGGTGCAGTGCCGATCGCCCGCGAGATCTATCTCGGTTTTGTGCTGGACCGTTCCAGCCAGCGGGTGATGATTGTTGCCTCGTCCGAAGGTGGCATGGAGATTGAGGAGATCTCTGCCGAGCGGCCCGAGTCCATCGTGCGCTCGACCGTTGAGCCGGCTGTGGGCCTGCAGGACTTCCAGGCGCGGGAAATCGCGTTTGCCCTGGGCATCGAACCGGCGATGACGCAGCAGATGGTGCGCACCCTCAAGGGCTGCTACCAGGCGTTCTCCGAACTGGACGCCACCATGGTCGAAATCAACCCGCTGGTGGTTACCTCGGACAACCGGGTCATCGCGCTGGACGCCAAAATGACCTTTGACGACAACGCCTTGTTCCGTCACCCGCAGATAGCTGAGCTGCGCGACAAGTCCCAGGAAGACCCGCGCGAAAGCCGCGCCGCCGACCGCGGCCTGTCTTATGTCGGCCTGGAAGGCAACATCGGCTGCATCGTGAACGGCGCAGGCCTGGCGATGGCGACCATGGACACCATCAAGCTGGCCGGCGGCGAGCCTGCCAACTTCCTGGACATCGGCGGCGGCGCCACACCGGAACGGGTTGCCAAGGCGTTCCGCCTGGTGATGTCCGACAGCAATGTGCAGGCGGTTCTGGTCAACATCTTCGCCGGTATCAACCGCTGCGACTGGGTGGCCGAGGGCGTTGTTCAGGCGTTGCGCGAAGTTGAGGTTGACGTGCCCGTTGTGGTCCGCCTTGCAGGCACCAATGTGGAGGAAGGCCAGAAGATCCTGGCACAAAGCGGCCTGCCGCTGATCCGCGCAACCTCGCTGATGGAAGCCGCTGAGCGGGCCGTCGGCGCGTGGAAAAACGACCTCGACCAGAACACTCGTGTGAGGGCAGTTAAATGAGCATCCTTCTTGATCGCGAAAGCAAAGTCATCGTTCAGGGCATCACCGGCAAAATCGCCCGGTTCCACACCAAGGACATGATCGAATACGGGACCAACGTTGTCGGCGGCGTGGTGCCGGGCAAGGGCGGCGAAACCGTCGAAGGCGTGCCGGTCTTCAACACCGTGAAAGAAGCGGTGGAGGCCACCGGCGCCAATGCATCCTTGGTGTTTGTGCCGCCGCCGTTTGCTGCCGACTCCATCATGGAAGCGGCGGATGCGGGCATCAACTATTGCGTCTGCATCACTGACGGCATCCCGGCCCAGGACATGATCCGGGTGAAGCGCTATATGTACCGCTATCCCAAGGACAAGCGGATGATCCTGACGGGGCCGAACTGCGCGGGCACCATCTCGCCGGGCAAGGCGCTGCTGGGCATCATGCCGGGCCATATCTACCTGCAGGGCACCGTGGGCATCATCGGCCGTTCGGGCACCCTAGGCTATGAAGCCGCTGCGCAGCTGAAAGAGCTGGGTCTGGGCATCTCGACCTCGGTCGGCATTGGCGGCGACCCGATCAACGGCTCCTCCTTCAAGGATATTCTTGAGTGGTTCGAGAAGGATCCGGAAACCGAGGTCATCGCGATGATCGGTGAAATCGGCGGCCCGCAGGAAGCGGAAGCCGCAGATTACATCAAGAACCACGTGACCAAGCCGGTTGTGGCCTATGTCGCGGGTCTGACCGCACCCAAGGGCCGCACCATGGGCCACGCGGGCGCGATCATCTCGGCCTTCGGCGAGAGCGCTTCCGAGAAGGTGGAGATCCTGTCGGCGGCCGGTGTGACCGTTGCCGAAAACCCCGCCGTGATTGGTGAGACCATCGCAAGCGTGATGAAAAAGAACGCCGCCTGATCCGGCTTTGGGTCAGGCGCGACGCTCCACCCCTGGCCTGGGGCAATGGCAGGGGTGGAGCGCATTAATAAAGCATAAGCACGACAGGGAGATGAAATCATGGCAAAGCCCAAGGTTCTGGTGACCCGCCGCTGGCCCGCCGCAGTCGAGGCGCAGCTTTCTGAAGCCTTTGATGCTGTGCTGAACACTGGCGACAAGCCATTGAGCGAGGCGCAACTGCGCGACGCAATGAGATCCTATGACGCTGTACTGCCGACGGTGACCGACAAGATCCCGGCCAGTGCGTTTGATATCACTAAGCCCCAGGCACGGATCCTCGCTAACTATGGTGTGGGCTACTCTCATATTGATATGCCCAGTGCGGCAGGCCACGGCATGACTGTGACCAACACCCCCGATGTTCTTAGTGAATGTACTGCCGACATCGCCATGACGCTGCTTTTGATGGTGGCCCGCCGCGCAAGTGAAGGTGAGCGTGAAGTGCGTGCCGGTGAATGGACCGGCTGGCGTCCGACCCATCTGGTCGGCACCAAAGTATCCGGCAAAACGCTGGGTATCGTCGGCTTTGGCCGTATCGGCCAGGAAATGGCCCGCCGCGCGCATCATGGCTTTGGCATGAAGATCGTGGTGCAGAACCGCTCCCGCGTGTCGCCGGACATTCTGGCCCGCTACAACGCTACTCAGGCCGATAGCTTGGAAGAGCTGATGCCGCAGTGCGATTTCGTGTCACTGCACTGCCCGGGCGGTGTTGCAAACCGGCATCTGATCAACACCCGGATGCTGAACCTGATGAAGCCGGACGCATTCCTTATTAATACCGCCCGCGGCGAGATTATCGACGAGCTGGCCCTGTCCCGCGCCCTGTGGTTCGAAACCATTGGCGGCGCCGGGCTGGACGTGTTCGACGGCGAACCGCGCATCAACCCGGATCTGATGGACTGCGACAATCTGGTGATGTTGCCGCACTTGGGCAGCGCCACCCGCGAGGCGCGCGAGGCGATGGGCTTCCGTGTGCTCGACAACCTGACTGATTTCTTTGCAGGGCGCGAGCCACGGGACCGGGTGATGTGATGGGAGATCCTGCTGAAACCGCGGACGCGGAGTACACCGGCGCAGGTTATGCCGCCGAGCTCCGCACCGAATTGCACGCTCTTTGGCTGGATGTCCTGCGCCAGCGCGCGCCTGAGATGGCAGAACGGGCCACCGGCGAGCCTGCCTGGGATCTGTCCGATGGCCAGCACGCGACCGCCTATATGCAGGCTTTCAACATCTGGTTCCAGCTGCTGAAAATCGTCGAGGAGAACGCCGCCATGCGCGACCGCCGCATGGCTGAAACCCAGGATGGCCCGGAAGTGGTCGAAGGCAGCTTTGCCCGCGCCCTTGATCTGGCCGGCGAGCTGGCAACACCCGAACGGCTGCAGGAGGTCGCGGGCCAGTTCTCCATCGGCCCGACCCTGACCGCGCATCCGACCGAAGCCAAGCGGGTCACAATTCTGGAAATTCACCGCCGCATCTACCGCGGGCTGGTGTCGCTGGAGGCCAAGCGCTGGACACCGCGTGAACGCGCAGGCCTGCTGGAGGATCTGCGCTCGGAAATCGACCTGCTGTGGATGACGGGCGAGCTTCGCCGCGACCGGCCCAGCCTGCAGGATGAAATTCAATGGGGGCTGCAATTCTTCCGCGACAGCCTGTATGAGGCGGTGCCGCAGCTGTTCGAGCGCTACATCGACGCTGCCGAACCGCGGCTGGGTGACAGCGCTGATACGCCCTGTCTTAAGTTCCATTCATGGATTGGCGGCGACCGCGACGGCAATCCGAATGTGACGGTGGATGCCACGGCGGCAGCGCTGACCGCGAACCGCGCA
Organism: Leisingera sp. MMG026; assembly: GCF_021654205.1. NCBI lineage: Bacteria > Pseudomonadati > Pseudomonadota > Alphaproteobacteria > Rhodobacterales > Roseobacteraceae > Leisingera > Leisingera sp. MMG026. Next base: position 12,598 of record NZ_JAKFZM010000069.1, read on the forward strand.
GCCATTCTCAAGCGCTACCAGAAGGCGCTGGCCACCGCTGCTGAACGGATTTCGATCTCTGCCGCCGTGTTTGCACTGCCTGACAGCGCCTCCAGCCGGCTGGCAAAAATCATCACAGCGGCGCCGGGCGCTGCCGGCCTTGCGGCTCGCAACCCGGGCGAAGTCTTTCGCCAAGCGCTGACAGCTATTCATGCCCGTATCAAGGCAACCGCCGCCGAGCAAACCGGAGCCTATGCGCATCTGGGCGATTTCGTCAGCGATCTCACCCGGGTTGAGGAAGCGCTGGAGGAAATCGGCGCCAACCGGCTGGCGGCCCGTTACGTGCGTCCGATCCGCTGGCAGGCCGATGTCTTTGGCTTTCGCACAGTGACGCTGGACATCCGGCAGAACTCCACTGTGACCACTGAAACGCTGACTGAAATCTGGTCGCGCTCCGGCCAGGTGCCGGAACTCGGCAGCGCCGAATGGTCGGCGCGCCTCCGCTCTGAGCTGGGCAGTGCTTCACTGCCCTATATGATGCCGGATGAATTGAGCCCGCAAAGCGGCGAACTGCTGAAACTGCTGCGGCTGATGCGCGATGCCGGTGCCGGCGAAGACCCGCATGCGATGGGGCCGTTTATCCTGTCGATGACCCGCTCTACAGATGACCTGCTCGGCGTCTATCTGCTGGCGCGTTACGCAGGCTTTGGCGCCGAAAAGGCTGCGCTGAAAGTTGTGCCGCTGTTTGAAACCATCGGCGACCTTCGGGCGGCCCCTGGCATTCTCAACGGCCTCTTGGACGTCCCCTTCGCCCGCCGCTCGCTGAAATCCGGCGACAACCGGATCGAGGTGATGCTGGGCTATTCGGACAGCAATAAGGACGGCGGTTTCCTTTGTTCCACCTGGGAGCTGGAGAAAGCGCAGCGCCTGATCACCCGCACCCTGGCCGCACATCGGATGAAGCCGGTGTTCTTCCACGGCCGCGGCGGTTCGGTCTCACGCGGCGGAGCGCCTGCTGAACGCGCCATTGCCGCCCAGCCCGCGGGCACCATCGCAGGCCAGATGCGGATCACCGAGCAGGGCGAGGTAGTCAGCTCCAAATACGCCAACCGCGGCACCGCTCTGCATCAGCTGGAATTGATGGCGTCCTCGGTCCTGCGCCATTCGCTGCAGGAAGGCACGCCGCCAGTGAGTCCAGAGCATGATGACGCGTTCGAGGCCCTCGCCGGCATGTCGCAGGCGGCCTATTCCAACCTTCTGAATGCGCCCGGCTTCCTGGACTACTTCCAGCAGGCCAGCCCGGTAGAAGAGCTGGCCATGCTCAAGATCGGCTCGCGTCCCGCCCGCCGCTTCGGCGCGGGCTCACTGGATGATCTGCGCGCCATCCCTTGGGTCTTTGCCTGGTCGCAAAACCGCCACATGATCACCGGCTGGTACGGCTTCGGCTCGGCGGTGGCCAGCTTCCGCAAGTTCCGCGGCGCGCGGGGTGATGGGGTTCTGCAGGACATGTTCCGTAACTCGCCATTGTTCCGCCTGGTGGTGGACGAGGTCGAAAAGACCCTTCTGCAAAGCGATATGGAGATTGCTTCGGATTACGCTACGCTGGTGCAGGACGCGGAAATCCGCGAGCGTATCTTCGGCACCATCCGCAAAGAATACCAATTGGCCCGAGAGGCGATTCTATTCCTGACAGGTGACAGCAGCCTGGCCGGCCGCTTCCCGCGCTTGCGCGCCCGCTTTGGCCGGGTTGAGCCCATGCTGCGGGAAATTCACAAAACCCAGGTGCGTCTCCTGCGGGAAGAGCGCGCCGAGAAGCCTTCAACAGTGCCGGTCCCGCTGATGCAGTCGATGAACTGCGTCGCCGCGGGGCTTGGCTGGACAGGATAGACAGGAGCCCCGAATGTCCAAAGACCT